>CALKMO010000187.1 GCA_937991785.1 uncultured bacterium
AGGCGGTGCGCCTTGTGGTGGATTACATCGGGCTGAGTCCTGTTGCACGCTAACGCCCCATTTCCCGAAGCTTCCTTAGACACATCTCTACGCACTTCATCGGAGGGTAGGCGTAGCTTTCCTGCTCGACGATATACCACTCCGTTTCCCCCGGACCCTCGCATATCCGGAACACATCGGCCCATCGCACGTCGCCCTCTCCGATAATGGCCTTGTCGTTAGTCTTCGATCGCTCTTTCAGGTGGACCGTGGTTAGCCTGCCGGGATATTTCTCCATATAGGGTATCGGATCCGTTCCTCCGTGGAGACAGTTGCCGGTATCCATCTGGACTATTATATCCTTCCTGGATGCCACCCCGAAGAACTCATCCCACGGTATTCGTCCCTCGATCGGCACGAATTCCACCGCATGGTTGTGATAGCCGGTCCGCATGTTCGTCCTGGCGAGTCTCTCCGCGATCGCCACCAGCGATTCGGCGGCCTTACGCCATCCCGCTATCGTAGTCTGCATTTCCTTGGGCAGCCCAGGGACGATCAGGTACCTGTTGCCTATAATCTTGTGGAACTCGACGGTCCTCGCGAATTCGTCGCCCTCAAGCGACGCCAGTTTTACATGAGCACCGGCGACTTTCAGGCCGGCGTCGTCAAGCATCCTCTTCACGTCAGCGGCGTCTCGATCGTAGAAGCCGGCAAACTCCACGCCATCGTAGCCCATCTTTGCGATGGCCTTGAGCGTACCGGCGAGGTCCTTTTTGCAGTCCTCGCGGACGGAGTACAGTTGAACTGCCACCGGTATCCTCTTCTTCGACATGCGATTCTTCCCTCCATTTTATCCCCATTCCCTTCTCTATCGAATCCCTTGGCGGAAGCCCGCCCCACGTTGCGGTTAGAGCAGCCACGGCATTCGCGGTCGAATGTGCGGAGCCCGTTGCGCCGACATCCCGCTGATTCACATATAATGCTCCATGTGCCTTTCGAGCGCAACGCTCGACGGCGGATTTTGGGATTCAAGGTTCATCCGGAGCGTTCGGCCTGCCTTTCCGCGGCGCTTCCGACCGCCGAGGCGGATGCGGATGGCGCACTCCGCGCCTTAATGACTGGCGATCCGGTACGGACATGGTACATTTGGAGGAAAGAATCAATGGCCTTCGTATCATGGAGGAGGACGCGATGAAGATCGAATCGGTCAGGTACCACGTTCTGCGCAACTACGACAAGAAGAAGAACATCGCAGTGGACGGCATGTCGGCGGATCGGGTGCAGGCCGAGATGCGCGAGAACCTAGTGGCGTTCACGTGCCTCCTGGCCTCGCCGTCAGAGGGCGTCCTGTACTGCGGTATAACCGCCTTCAACAACGACATACTCCACGCCTTCGATCTCGGCACGGGGAAATTCCGGAGTCTCGGTTACGCTTCGGTCGCGGAGAAGTTCGAGGTAAAGGTGCACAGGTCGCTGGAAATGGACTCCGACGGCACGATCTACGGTGCCAGCGCATGCCTGCACGACGTCAGCCGGCGGATCGAAGCGCCCGGCGGGGCCGTTTTCAGACTGACGAAAGGCGACCGCAGGATCGAAAAGCTCTGCATACCGTGCAAACACGACTACATACAGACGATAACCCTGGACAGGAAGCGGCGGCTGATCTACGGCTTCACCGAACCCGTCTTCAAGATGTTCATCTACGACATAAATCGCGGCGAGGCGAAGGACATGGATTACATCGGCAGCATAACGCACATATCCGCCCTTGACGATTCGGGCCGCATCTGGGGTACATGGGACGAGAAACACCACTACCTGTTTTGCTACGATCCCAGGACCGGACGCTTCGAGTTCACTCGGAACAAGCTCCCGCGCGCGGATGGGGATGCGAATCGCATGTACACCGGGGCGGGGCCGGTTGACTCCATGATAAACGGCGGGGACGGATACCTGTACATAGGCAGCACCGGCGGCGTCCTGTATAGGCTGGACCCGAAGAAGGGCGAGGCGGAATGGCTGGGCAAGCCGTTCCCCTTGCCGCGCATGCCGGGACTGAAAGTATGGAAGGATTCCCTCCTCGTCGGGATTACAGGCGACGGAGGCGCTGCAAACGTGTTCGCGTACGACCGTGAAAACGGGCGGTTCTTCGAGCTGGGGCCGGTGGCAGCCTCTTCCGACGGCCTCCGCCTCTACCGTCCCCACGACTTGGAGATAGTCGGCGGGAACACTCTGTTCATAGCCGAGACCGACGTGCCCGACAGGTCCGGGTTTTTGTGGGAGTGCCGGGTCTCGGCGTAGGATGGCGGCGTAGGATGGCGGCGCGCTTCCGCAGCCGGGGAGCGCGCGACGCGCGGCCTCGGCGCGCGGGCGGCCGAAACGGGCCGCGACGAGAAAGGAACGTAGAGGCGTGGACAGCCCGCCGGCAACCGCTGCGCGCGTTCGTTCGCACCGCGGGAAGTCGCGCCCGGGGAAACCGTGCAGCCGGGCCGAAGCGCGCCTTCAGGCCTTCAACGACAGGCGCCTCATGCGCACGTCCCACGGGTTCCTGCCGCCGGCGAAGATGTTCTCAGATATTTCCGTCGCCGAGGAGGAAAACGCTGCCGATTTCGACGCTCCGCTTTCCTCCCATTCGATCTCCATGCGGACCGGGATTCCCTGCGAACCGCCAGAGAGCACGAACCGGTTCCTGCCCGGCAGAAGACGCGGCGAGACGGCATCGTTGTGCATGAATGCGCCGCGGAAGACGATGTCGGAAAAGCAACAGTTCGTCTTCGGACCGTGCGAGAGGATCTCAAAACGCAAGTACAGCCTGTACCTCCCGTATGCTGACGGTTTGCCCGCCAGGAACTCATTCAGCCCCATCTGCAGCTCGACCTTGACCGGGCGGTCCGCCTTCTCCAGGGGGGCCGACCAGATATTGTTCCAGCCTGTCCCGCCGTCGGGACTGAGGCCTATTCCGACATAGTCGAGCGGATCGGCCTTCATCCACGAGAACGACAGCGTCCCGCCGGTCAATATGTAGGGGCATTCGACCGGCAGCACGTAGCAGGCGAGCTGCCTGTCGCGCCGCTGGACCAGGCGCCCCCCTTCGGCGCCGGACCACAACAGTTCGTGGCTTGAAGACGCGGCCAGCTCCGCGTCCCCCGAAAGCGGCGGGCGGACGACGATCTCTCCGGAGCCGTAAAACCTGAGCGTCTTCCCATACAACCGGCAACCCGGCCAGTCGCACTTCCGGGCGTACGCGCGGAAGTACGGCTCGTTCTCCGGATCGCGCGGGCTGCCGTCCGGCAGGTATATGTCTTCCGAGTCGTGGAGGTATCGGCACTCGCCTTCTTTCGGCGGCCCGGCCGCCGGCCTGGCGCGGTATGGGGGAAAGCGCGGCTCGTAGTACCGTACGATTTCCGTCCCCGGCCTGAGACGGTGGCGCAGATCGTGTCGCGGGGCCAGCAGCAGCCCATACGAAGGCACAGCGTACCTGGCGTTGTGCTTGGTCTCGCGCTGCGCCGGCCTGTAGTACCACGGGATCAGCGGGTCCGTCGGCTCGATCCACAGCGACTTGTCCGCCATTATATCCTCGAACGAAGCGAACCGCTTGCCGTCGCGGGTCCTGGCGGCCACCTGGTGGAATACGTCGAAGGCGTGAGGGCGTTCGATGCCGTCTGAGTCCTCGTAGATGAGCTCGGTCATCGTGTGGCCGACCGTCCCCGACGGCACCCAGACGACCAGCTTTTCGACCGGCGCTCCCATCCTGCCGGCGTTCCAAAGGGCGCTGGTCAAACGCCCCCAGCCGTCGCAGTAATGGCAGCCTACGACCGCCAATGTCTTTATCAGGTCGTCGTCGTTGGTCCATCCGATCGATGTCCATTCGTGGTACGCCGGTCCCCACCGGAAGACCCGGTTGACCCACCGGTAAAGCGCCACTGCCTTCTCCTCGCCCGTGCGCGCGCCGGAAAGGCGGAGTACGTCCGCCGCGAATTTCTCGAGCGAGATCGGATCGGGCCAGCGGTCAAACCACACCCACGCGAGAGCCG
>CALKMO010000188.1 GCA_937991785.1 uncultured bacterium
ATCCGCCGCAAGGACCTGATCGACCTGTTCGACACGACGCCGGACCTAGCCGGGAACGACATCGACGTTGACCGCTTCGTCCGCGAGGTGGACGACAGCGACGTGCGGGTGTTCTGGCGCGACTATGGCGATTCCAGGAAAGGCGCCACGCCGAACAAACCAGCCGACCCGAGCAATGGCGCCCCCAGAGAGAAGCCCGAGCCTGCGCCCCGCCGCGACGAGCTCTGCCCCGCGCCGATCGGAGAGTTCCGCAAGTTTGCAAAAGAGAAAAACGCCGGCATGGTATGGCGCTGGGACTTCCTTGAAAGGAACTGGGAGAAGGCGGATCCGGATAAAATCGCGCCGGGCCAGGTCTTTCTGGTGCACGCCGGAGCAGGCGGCTACTCCGAGGAGCTGGGGTGGAACAAGAAGTCAAGCAAGGCCCGCGTGAAGCCTGTCAAATATGCGGGAAGCGCGCAGGACCAGGCGCCGGATGCCACCGACGACGACCGGTTGTCCCGCCTCGATGTGTGGCAGACGATCGCCGACCACTCGGACGCCGTGTGCCGAGAACTCACCAAAATTATGAACGCGCTCTCGCCAGGAGGTTGCGCGGAAAGCCAGACGCTTCTGGCCGCAGCCCGCTGGCACGACCGAGGCAAGGCGCACGAGGTCTTTCAGAAGGCCTTGCCGAACGGCGCGCACGGCGCGCCCAGCGCGGCGACGGTCTGGGCCAAGGCGAAAGGTCTGTGGAAAGAATACGAACGGCCGCACTTCCGCCACGAACTGGCATCGGCGCTCGCCGTCCTGCTCGCCCCTGAAAATTTAATCCCGCCTTACCTGCGCGACCTTGTCGCGTACCTCGTCGCCGCGCATCACGGCAAGGTGCGGCTGTCCATCCGGTCGCTGCCGAACGAAAAAAAGCCTGACCATAGCAAGAATGATTCAGGCCGCGAGCGTCGCTTCGCCCGAGGCGTGTGGGACGGCGATACGCTGCCAGAGACCGATCTCGGCGGGGACGTCAAGGCGCCGAAAGTTACACTCTCGTTGGAACCGATGGAGCTGGGCCTGTGCGAGCAGCAGCCTTTTGCCGGCCAGCCGTCCTGGGCCGAGCGGATGATCCGCCTGCGCGATAAGCTGGGGCCTTTCCGCCTGGCGTACCTGGAGGCTATCCTGCGCGCGGCGGACATCCGCGCCAGCATGGCGGCCAAGCAGAGCGCAAGCAGTCAACCTGCCGGAAGCTGCTCCGACGCGGGAGGAGGACGGTCATGACCAATGCGCCGCGCAACGATCTGGAACTTGCGGGCTGCACGCCGGAACCGCTTATGGCCTACCTCAAGGCTTTGGGCATCCTGCGCCTGGTCAGCGAGCAGAAGGACCCCGAAGCCCGCGGCTGGTGGAAGGACGACGTCTTCTGGCTGCGCTCCACGCTCGACAAAGATGCGCTGGTGAGATTCTTCCTGGATGAGTACAAGCCGACGCCGATTGTTTCCCCGTGGAATGGCGATGGCGGATTCCTATCGGATTCCGGGACCAGTGTCGAGACGATCAAGTCGTTTAGGGGAAACAAGCTCCCCCGCTTCCATCGCATCAGCGACGCGATCGAGGCTGTTGACAAAATCCCGCTTATGTCGGAGTTTCGCAAGAAGCGAGATCGAGCCAATGAACTCGAAAAGAAGAAAAATGCGAAAACGATCACCGCAACCGAACGGAGGGAGCTGAGAGAGGTTATGAACCGCGCAAGACAGATTAAGCAAACTATAGTCATTGGTATTCGCAGCGGCTTTTCCGATGCGAGCTTGGGATGGCTGGACGCTTGTATGACGATCGGTCTCAATAGATTCACCTCTTCCCCTCTTCTTGGCTCCGGCGGACTTGATGGAAAGCTTGATTTTGGAGCCAACTTCCTAGCAAACTGCCTGGAGGTTCTAAATCCCAATAAGTCAGCTTCCACTAGGTCTACGTCTCTTTTGAAGCAGGCTCTTTTCCGAGAAGCTGTCCAGCTTGAAAAATCCTCTATTGGCCAGTTTTCGCCGGGACAAGTCGGCGCTCCGAACAGCACACAGGGATTCGAGGGCAAATCGATTATCAACCCTTGGGACTTCATTTTAATGATGGAAGGGACGCTTGTCCTTGCCGGTGCGGCGGTACGAAGGCTGAGCGTCACCGGTTCGGCTCGAGCCGCGTTCCCGTTCACAGTCCGTGCTGTTGCCGCGGGCTTTGATGCATCAGCTTCCAAAGATGAAGCTGAGTCCCGCGGCGAACTGTGGCTGCCGCTGTGGAGCCGCCCAACGAGCGCCAAGGAGCTTTTCTATCTCTTCGGCGAAGGAAGGGCGGAGGTGTCCGGGCGTGCGGCAAGGAACGGCTTGGACTTCGCGAGGGCTGCGGCGAGTCTTGGCGTTGATCGCGGCATAACAGACTTCAGCCGCCTTGGATTTCTAAAGCGCAGCGGGAAGGCGTTCCTGGCCACTCCTCTCGGCCGTTTCGAGGTCGTCGAGCGCGCCGAGGTGGACCTCCTACGCGAGGTAGACCCCTGGCTTGACCGTTTCCGCAGCGCCGCTAGCGACAAGAATGCCCCGCCGCGGTTCGCCTCGGCGCTTCGGCGCATGGAATCGGCTGTTTTCGACTTCTGCAAATACGGCGGCAAGGGATTTTTCCAGCGTATCCTCATCGCCTTGGGCGCAGCCGAGCGCGAACTGGCCAGCGCGGAGCGATTCCGCGCCGATAAAAACCTCAAGCCCCTTGCCGGTTTGTCGGAGGATTGGATCAATGCCGCTTGCGACAGCTCGCCTGAGTTCGCCCTCGCCCGGTCGCTGGCGTTTCTTCATGACACCGAACGGAAAATCGGCCCGCTCCGCGCCAACCTCGAACCCGTGGACTGGCGCAAGAGTTGCCGCGCCTGGGCCGAGAAGGACCGCTCCGTGGTCTGGAACGCGGCCGACCTGGCTTCGAACCTGGCCAATGTGCTCGCGCGGCGCATGATGGACGGCGCCCGCGCAGGCTGCGCGCGCCTGCCGATGACCTCGCCATGTGCCGCGCCGCTCGAAACCGTCGCCGCGTTCCTCGCCGGCGGCCTCGATGATGCCCGCATCGAGGAACTGCTCTGGGGCCTGATGCTTGTGGACCCGCGCAAAGGCGTGCAATCCGCTTCCGGAGAAAAACGCAGTCCCGATGGAACAGACGGTCCGACACCACCGCCCCTGCCGCGCGAGTATGCGCTGCTCAAGCTGCTCTTCCTGCCGGGCCCGCTCGTGCCGGTCGGCGATGGAGATAACGTCAAATGGCATATCGGCGAAGGGGATGGGGGGATAGCCATTCGCCCAGAGCCGCGCATCGTGCCGCTGCTTTGCGCCGGCCGCATCGGCGAGGCCTGCCGGATCGCAGCCCGGCGCCTGCGCGCCTCGGGCCTGCCGCCCATGCCCGGACCCCTGCCCACAGGGCGAATGCGCGACGATTTCTGGGCCGAGCAGCCGAACGACCCGCGCAGAGGACGGCGTCTCGCAGCGGCATTGCTGATGCCGATTCCGTCAGCGTCCGTGGATAGTCTCGTAAAACTGGTGTGCCGCGCCGACGATTCGGCCGCGGCCGAAATACTAGCCGCATTGGCGGAAGGAGGAACCGAATGAGCAACGGAAACAGCCAGATCAACTACACCGCTCTTAACAGCGTTCCGCGCCTGCTGATGGAGGCCGAGCTCAAGCCCTTGCAGGGCCATCGCTTCCAGCCCACCGGTTTTGCGGACCTCGGCCCGGCCCGCTACACCCTGCCGGATGGAACCGAGATGCTTCTGGTCGAGTCCGTCCAGTCCGTGGCCAACCGGATGGAGATGGCGATATGGGATGACGCGAAGGGCGACCTGATTGATGAACTGAAGGGGTTGCCGTACATCCGCGTGAAGAAGCCCGGCGGCAACGGCACGCTGACAAACTCGATCCTTGAAGCCCACAGGATCAATTCGCCTTACATCCTCGAAGGCGCCGATAAGAGCGTCTTCGATAAAATCAAGCAAGAGGTCAAAGGGATGGAACAAGGAGCAGTGGATATCCGCGCCTTGGCGCAGTTGATCTTCAAGTACGATCCCAACGCCGTCATCCATGGCGTATTCCTGGCCAAGAGCGATCTGGCGGGCGGGCGTCTGCGCTTACCCCGCCTGCTCAGCGGCTTCATCGAAGCATCCGGTGTCAAACCCGCCGAGAGCGGCGGCGTAAAGAATGACCGCGTTAACCCCTCGGGCGATACCTCGCAAGGCTTCGGCAACGTCCCCTTCCACCGCACCGAGTTCGTCGCCGGGGAGATCAAGGCCTATTTCAACCTCGACCTGGCGCTGCTGCGCGGTTACGGCTTGCCGGACGAGGCGCAACAGCTCCTCATCGCGCTGTCGCTGTTCAAGGTCCGCCGCTTCCTTTCGACCGGCCTGCGGCTGCGCACAGCGTGCGACCTGGAACTGAAAGACGGACTGACCGTCACGCGGCCGAATGATTTCACCGTGCCGGAAGAGAGTGACCTGCTGGCGGAATGCGGACGGCTTATCGGAAAGTGCAGTAGCAGTAAGCTTTTCGCCGACCCGCCGATCACCGAGGTCGAGTGGAAGCCGAA
>CALKMO010000189.1 GCA_937991785.1 uncultured bacterium
GTGCGTTGAACTATTTGAGAAGCCGGTACCCTCCAGATTTTGAAAGTAATCAAGGGATTGAATCCCATCAGGAAACCCATATGCTTGATCGAAGAGCACATCGCTTTATCTATAACTCATTGTAATATATGATGTTATAAGCAAAGAGGACCAGTTCGATGCATCTCATAGTGACCGCCCGGCGCAGGGACGCCTTTTTTCTCGATTTTTACACTAAAAGTTTTCGGAGAGCGCCGGGCGGGAAACGACATCTTCAGTTTAGGGATCTCCCAGCCGCCACCCGAGTTCGTTGCTGCGCGAATACACATCGCAACCGGATCGCCCGTCATACGCTAACCTTGCGAATTTGAATATGTACCGTTGGCCACATCGCGATCAAAGGAAAGGCAATTTCCATAGAGCAATCAGTGCGCGCGTACATCTCATGCCTGTTGCGTCGGACATCTGGGTTATTTTTGTTCTGTCTCCTCGTCCGCTTCGCGCCGTTCCACAGCGGATTGTTCGCGTTGAGAAGCGGAGCTTCCAGCCGAATAATTTTCGATGGCGCGAATAGCCTTGACGCAACGCGATTTTTCCTCCGCCCAGATACGAGAGACTCGTCCGAAGATCGTTATCCTAACGACCTTAGCCCCCAGTCTATCGCTGGTATCCAGCCCAATGAATCCGGCGATGGGCGGGCGCTTGAGGTCGGCGGCGAATCTGCCCTGCTGCTCGCCGTGATCGTAGCGGCGGTCCTGCGGCCATTCGACCGGAATATTTCCTTCGCAGACTTTTACGCCGTCCACGAACGCCGCGGCGGAGCGACCGATAACCGCCACGCGAAGCGCGATCGCGCGCCCCCGCTCCGGCGGCTCAATCCGGCGTTCCTCGCCCAGGAGGTAATCGTACCCGCGCCTCAGCAGGCATAAAAAACATCTGCCGTCGCGCATCAAGGTAAAGACCACCCCGGTTTTTTCCTCGTCGAACCAGCAAACCTTCGCCATTACATCCGTCTTGCGCCACATGACAGCTTCGAACGATACGTCCACGTTGCCCTCGAAGGAGACATTCGACAGGATCGGTACGACCGGGAGCATCGTGCCCTTTTCAACCTTGCAATCCCAGTCGCGCAGCTGGGGAACCACATCGGCCGGCTTGTCTCCTCTCGGCCTATCGGCGCGCGGGAACTCGTAGATCAACGTTACCGGGCCTTTCTCGCCGTCGGGTCCCGGTTCGATCTTTGCGTTAAGCAGTTCTCCCAGAGGCAGGATCCCTTCCAGATCCTGCCCGTGTCTGCGCCAGTACTCTTCGATCCTCCGGATGTCCCTGCCGAGCAGATATGCCTGTATTGAACTCCACATGTATCCGATTGCCGTCAGCAACAAGGCTACCCCGAATCCGATCGGGATCCACATGATGCGGTCTCTTCGCGCAGGTCTGATCGCGCAGCCGCGCGCTGCCGGTCTTTTCGAATGGGGCGTTGGAGTGAAGGAGGGATTCCGAATCGGCGCACCCGGTTTGGAAGCGCCTCCGGATGCGCGATCGCCTGTCGCGCCGGGACAGCCCGATGCATCCTTTGAGTCTTCCATGCGTACAATCCGCCCACCAGCCTCACGCCGCACATTCTTGCGGCGGACAGCCCCTCAGGGCAGGCAACGCGGGACCGCAGGATGCGCGGCCCGCGCATATAATATATAACGAACAACGGGTCGCCGGCGTTCGTCTTCGTAACCGCAAATCCCGCTCCGAATGCGGGGTGCGGCGAGTCCCGCATGCGGAGCTCGCGGCGGGCGCAGACAGCTTGTTCCCGCCGATGCCGCCGGCTACTTGAGCCCCCACGAGGTCAGGTTGCGATAGCTTATCTCCAGGCTTTCGAACGGGTCACGCGGGCAGGTGTCCTGCTCCACGCAATACCACCGCACGCGGGCCTTCTTGCATGCCTTCAGTATCGCTGGCCAGTTAAGGTTCCCTTCGCCCACCTCGGCGAACATCGGCGACTTGTCCGTCGGGTTGACCGCGAAGTCCTTGAGGTGGACGACCGGTATCGGGCCCCGCGCCGCGCACTTGGCGATCCACGCCGCCGGGTCGCCCCCGCCCCGCGCGACCCAGTGCGTGTCTATCTCCATGGTCACGTTCTGGCTCGAGGAATTTTCCATTATCAGGTCCATGCCCAGCTTTCCGTCGTACTTTGCGAACTCGTGGTGGTGGTTGTGGTATAGAAAAGTCATGCCTCGCTCGCGGAGCCTAGCGCCTATGGCGTCGAATTTGCGCGCGAAGTCCACGAAGTCCGCAGCCGTCAGGGGTTCCTTTTTGAACAGCCCGCCGATGCCGGGGAATTCGCACTCCCAAAGCTTATGGTTCTCCACCGTCTCCTCGAACTTGTCGGTGAAATCGGGTATCCCGACGTGCGTTGCGCAGCATACGATGCCCGCGTCTTTCATTATGCGGGCGACCTCCTTCGGTTCGATCGGGCCTAGACCGGACAGTTGGGCGGCCTTGTATCCGATCTTGCGGATCTTGGCGAGCGACTCGGCCAGCCCTTCGGCAGTTTTCAGAAAGTTGCGAACGGTGTAAAGCTGGACGGCCAGAACGGTTTTTCCCATCGCCCTCCCCTCCTCCATGTTGTGTTCCCAGCCCTGGATGCGCCCCGGGTCCCATCCCGAAGCCGGTGCTCGCCCCTATCATACCGCCGCCCCTCGCGACGCTCTGTCTCCGCGGAAGATGGCGGCCTTCTCCGGGCTGACGGAACTATCCCGGCCTCATCATCAATCCTGAAAAACCGCCGCCTTGCCCCCTGGCGTCCCGTCGAAGCGGACGCAAGCCGCCGCGCCCAACAGCTACCTGTCGCGGTACTCGCGAATCTTCTTCGCCAGAGTTTCCTCCAGGGCGTTCAAACGCCTGGAAGCCTCTTCCATTTTCCCGCGCAGTTCCGTAAGCTTTTCCTCAGCAGCGGCGAGCTGCTCGACCCACCTGGCCCTAAGCTCCTGTTCTTTCGGCCTATCCGTCCGCATTGAAGCCATGTTTTCCCGCAGCCGCCTCTGCTCCTCGTTGAACCGCTGGGTCTGCCCCTGCATATCCCGCACATCGCGCTGGATCGCCGCGCGCTGCGCCATGAGGTCCGCCACTTCCTTGAGGAACGCCTTTGCGCCTTCGGACAAATATCTCTGCGCGGCGTAGTAGCGGATGGCGTTCTCGTCCGAATTCGCAATGTGAACCGCGTCATAGATGTCCCGCCTCTCCTCAACAAGGAACTCCTTTTTCTCGCCGGCCCTGACCGACACGCTGAACCTGTAATGCCCGCCGACCTCGTCATCGGCCTTTTCCGGCCTGGCCAGCTTATAGGCGGAATTCTTCGGTTGATCGAACCATATGGCAATGTCCGACTTGCCGCGGTTCACGATCGTCCAAGTGTTGACGAGCGACTCGACGCAGGTCAGCGTCAGTATTCCGTCGGCCAGAACGCCCTTGAAGTACGGCTGCCTTTCGGACCGGACCTGGGGAGTCACGTCCACGGAGGCGTCTATGGCGTAGGGGAGTATTTCCTGCCCGCCCGGCGGCAGGGTATGTGAAAGGATGCCCTCGCCCAGCGCCGTATCTTCCTCGAAGAACGTGACCGCGCCAGCCTCGAGCGTCAGGT
The DNA here is from genome assembly GCA_937991785.1 of uncultured bacterium. GTDB lineage: Bacteria > Planctomycetota > SZUA-567 > H5-PLA8 > CALKMO01 > CALKMO01. Next base: position 3,617 of record CALKMO010000189.1, read on the forward strand.
CCGTATCGTTCTTCAGGACGTAGGCGTTGGCCGGTTTCGGGGAAAACGCGGCCTTATAGTACAATATTTTTTTGCCCTTCACTTTCTGCATCAGTATCGGGACCATCGCCGCGCGGCCCTTCTGGATCGAAACCTTCTCCCGGCCCTTGTAGCTGAACATTTCGCCGACCTTCACGCCCTTTGCCACGGATGCGACGCTGCTCTGCAGCAGCTCGCCCATCGGCTTCGCGGCGGCGGCCGGAGCCGGGACGGCGCCGGGATAGACAGCGGCGGCGCGGGATCTGGATCTCTCGTCCATGAGCCTGAGTTCGCCTGCCTTTTTCGCTGCCGGAGCATCTTCTTCAGCCTCGTCAAGGGCAAGTCCCTTGTCGGCTTTCCCTTCGGCTTCTCCCCTGAGCGCCGAAGGTTCCGGCGCCGCGCCCCAGTTGGCGGCCAGAAAGTCCAGCCCGGGAATCGGAACATGGGGCCGCTTTATGTAGAACGGAGAATACAGGTCCATTATGTAAGAGAGCGGGTTGCCGGCCACGAACGCGATCTCAACTTCACTCCAGTCGTCCTCGGTGGTGTTTTCTGCCAGCGCCCAGCCCTGAAGCAAGGCATCGCCTTCCTTCGCCTTGCCGTCGAATATGACGCGGTAACTGCACTTCCAGATAGGCGTCTCGATCAGGTAGCCGATGCGTATCTCGCGCTCGCCCTGCCCGTTGGCGGCCACCGTCAGCTTCTTTCGGTTCGTGTATTTGCTGTCCAGCGATATGGCGAGTAGGCGCTTCAGGTCGCGCTGGAGCGCCTCGTCGTCCAGGGAAAATTCGGATATCGAGAACAGGTCCATCGACTTGACCGGTCCTTCGTCGGTCATTATCACGAGCCGGAAGCCTTTCTGTACGGACTTCCCGTCAACTATCTGTACGGTCGGCTCGATGCCGAGAATTCGTCCCGATGTCTTCTCGCCGGCGGCCCTGGCGGTTATCCTGGCACCCTTCATCTGGGCCAAGAACTGGCTTAGCGCCGCATTTTCCGGCACCTCGATGCGTATATCCTCAAGCTGCTTCGAGATCGGATCCTTCGTCTCGTACTGCACGGCGCCGATCCTGCCGCCGCCGAGGTCCACGGCGAAGAAGCTTGTCAGCAGGTCCTTCATCTGGTCCGCCCGGAAGGGCAGCGATATGACGGCGTCTCCAACGACCTTGCCGCCGCGCTCGAAATAGCCCATCCCGTGCTTGTAGAGGACCACCTTCCTGACAGGCAGCGACTCGCCGCCCTGCTGATTCTCGCCGGCAGTAAGCGCCGCCGCCGTCGCCAACAGGCTTATGAATGCAGCCAGAGGTTTGCGGATCGAAACGGTACGCATCAACCTTACCTCCTGTGAGATGCCTCGCATGCGCGACGGGAGACCTATTCTCGCCGTCGCGCGCCTTGGGCGACCTCCGAATGATACTCTATCCGAGGCCGCGGGCAAAGCGCGATTCCGCTGCGGCGGCTTGAATCTCAGCCGTCTCTTGCGCATAATCAAAGCTCGGAAGATGGGAGCTTGCGAGTTTGGATCTGCAGCCAGCCCATGCGGAAGTGTTCGGCAGAGATGCAGGGCGCGCGGCAAGTTCACGGCGCGCATGTGGTGCCGGAGTCGGGCCGATCCATGCGGAGCCGGGCGGATCCCAGGGAGGCGCGAACCGTTCCGTGCTCAAGGCGATTTATGCATAGGGGGACTGGAGATGGCCGGTATCTTCAAATCGTACGATGTTCGCGGAACTGTTCCGGACGAGCTCAACACGGGCGACGCCTACAGGATAGGCAAGGCATCCGTGGCCGCGATGCGCGCCAAAAGGATAGCGGTATCCAGAGACGCACGCATTCACGGGCCGGACATCCAATGGGCGCTGATGGCCGGGATATCAGCCGCCGGGGCCGAAGCCATAGATATAGGGATGGGGCCGACGCCCCTCAGTTATTTCGCCGCCGGATTCATGCCCGTGGACGGCGCCATACAGGTCACCGCATCCCACAACCCGCCGCAGTATAACGGCTTCAAGTTTACGGCGCGAAAGGCATTGCCGATGAGTTACGATACTGGAATAAACCGGATCGAAGAACTTTACGGAAGAGACGAACCCAAGGCGACGGCGAAACCCGGCAGGATAACGGCAAAGAACATATTCCCCGCATACCGTAGGCACTTGCGGAAGTTCGCGCGGATCGAACGGCCGCTCAAGGCGGCGATAGACACCGGCAACGGCGTGCTCGGCGCATCGCTCCCGGCCCTTCTGAAGGGTCTGCCGATAAAGGTTGTCCCGCTGCTTTTCAAGCCGGACGGGCGGTTCCCGGTCCACGAACCCAACCCGCTGAAGCCGGAAAACCTGGAGATGCTCCGCAAGGCCGTCGTCGCAAAGAAGTGCGACGTCGGCATAGCCTTCGACGGCGACGGCGACAGGCTCGCCATGGTGGATGAGACCGGCGCGCCCATACCCGGCGACACGCTGCTTTGCCTCATGGCGGCCGAACTGCTCAGGCGCGAGAAGAAAGGGGCCGCCGTACTCTACGATTTGAGATCGAGCAAGGCCGTGCCGAGAGCGATAGAGGCGGCGGGAGGAAGGGCCGTCGAGACGCGCGTAGGGCACAGCCATATAAAGGCCGCGTTAAGACGCGAGAAGGCCGTGCTCGCCGGCGAACTTTCCGGCCATTATTATTTCCGCGACTTCTATTGCTCGGACTCGGGCGAAATGGCGCTGTTTACGGTGCTGTCGCTCCTCTCTTCTCAAACGAAGCCCATCTCCGAGCTGGTCGCGCCGCACAGGCTTTACCACCACACGGGCGAAATCAATTTCGAGGTTGAGAACGCCGATGCGGTGTTGGCCGCGGTCAAGGCGAAGTATTCCGCCTCCGCGAAGAAGATCTACGAACTGGACGGTGTGTCCGTAGACTTCGGGGATTGGTGGTTCAACATACGCAAATCCAACACAGAGCCGGTAGTGCGGCTGAACCTGGAATCGCTGGTCTCCGCCGCTCATCGCGACGAGAAGAAAGAGGAAGTCGTCGCACTGATCTGCGGACGGCGCGGCTGAATTCCGGAGCGCCCGGCAATAGTTCAAAACGAGGCGTTTCGATTCTGGCGGCCGCCGGCCTGCGTCCAAGGCGATCCGGCATGCGGCATGGCGGCGTTTTACGTTAGGCGGCCGGGTCTCTTGGGGTTCGACCGAACCGGCCGCGCTAGGCTCGCACGAGGCTCGCGATGGGCATATTCAAGCTAAAAGCCGACTTCCCTCCGCGCGGCGACCAGCCGGAAGCCATAGCCAAACTGATCGAAGGGGTGCGCCGCGGCGACAGGCGCCAGACGCTGCTCGGCGTAACCGGCTCCGGCAAGACCTTCACTATGGCCAACGTGATCGCTGGCTTCGACCTGCCGGCGCTGGTCATCAGCCACAATAAAACGCTGGCCGCCCAGCTGTACAGCGAGTTCCGTGATTTCTTTCCCGACGCGGCCGTGGGCTACTTCGTAAGCTACTACGACTATTACCAGCCCGAAGCTTATATCCCACAGAAAGACATATATATCGAGAAGGACGCCTCGATAAACGAAGACCTCGACCGCCTGCGACTGTACGCCACCACATCCCTGATGACCCGCCGCGACGTAATAATAGTCGCGAGCGTATCGTGCATATACGGACTGGGGTCTCCGGATCTGTTCAGCAAAATGATGGTTCCGGTCAAAAAGGGTATGCTGCTGGACCGCAGGGAGTTTCTGCTGAAGCTCAACGAGATACAATACAGGCGAGCTGACGCGGACCTCGTGCGCGGGACCTACCGCGTGCGGGGAGATTCGGTGGAGATATTCCCCTCCTACAACGAGACCGTCTTGCGCGTGTCCCTGGAATATGACGAAGTGGCCGCGGTGGAAGAGACCGATCCATTGACCGGCGAGGTGCGGGCGGAGCACGAGGAGGTCGCCGTATATCCGGCCAAACACTACGTCATACCCCATTCGCACGTTGAAAACGCCCTGGACTCAATACGCGCCGAGATCCAGGAGCGGCTGAAGGAGCTCCGCTCGCAGGGAAAACTGTTGGAGGCGCAGAGGCTGGAGGTGCGGACGAAGTACGACATCGAACTGATCGAGGAGATCGGTTACTGCCCAGGCATCGAAAACTACTCCCGCCACCTCGACGGCAGACCCCCGGGCAGCAGACCGTCCAACCTGATAGACTATTTCCCGAAAGACTTTCTGCTCTTCATAGATGAATCGCACGTGACGATCCCACAGTTGCGGGCGATGTACAACGGCGACAGATCCCGCAAGGAATGCCTGGTCGAACACGGCTTCAGGCTGCCAAGCGCGCTGGACAACAGGCCGATGACCTTCGAGGAATTCGAGACCGCGATGCCAAGAACCATATTCGTGTCGGCGACGCCTGGGCCATACGAAATTGCATGCAGCTCGCAGGTGGTCGAGCAGATAATCCGGCCGACGGGGCTTGTAGATCCGCCGGTCGAGGTACGGCCTACGAAAGGGCAAATCAAGGTTCTGGTCGAGGAATGCCGGAAGCGCGCCGCCCGCGGTGAGCGCGCGCTGATAACCACGCTGACAAAACGCCTGGCCGAACATCTGGCCGAACACATGGCCGGCGAAGGACTAAAGGCCATGTACCTGCACTCGGACCTGGACGCCATCGAGCGGGTCGAGATACTTCGCGACCTGCGTGCCGGAAACTTCGATGTGTTGGTGGGAGTGAACCTGCTGCGCGAGGGGCTGGATCTGCCGGAAGTCTCGCTGGTAGCCGTGTTGGATGCCGACAAGGAGGGCTTCCTGCGCAGCCAGACCAGCCTCATACAGACGATCGGCAGGGCCGCCCGCAACGTCAACGGAAACATAATCCTGTTCGCCGACGAAATCACGCCGGCTATGCACGATACGATCCGGGAGTGCGAGCGCCGCCGCGAGAAGCAGCTCGAATATAACAGGCGGCACAACATAACTCCACAGACCATAAGGAAGGCGATAAAGGTCGGAATAGAGGAGGTCCTGAGACAACGCGAGGCCGAAGAGAAGGCTACGGGACTGAGCCGCGAGACGATAGACAGGGCCGAGGAACTGGCGGAACTTGAGGCGGAGATGCACAGGCTGGCGGGCGAACTGCGTTTCGAAGAAGCTGCGATGCTCAGGGACCGCATCCTGGAGCTTCGCGGAAAGCTGCCTTCGGCGCCGGCGGTGCGCTTGCTCCAGGGGGTCGCCAGGAAAAAACGGCGCGGGGGCCGCAAGGGGAAAAGCAGGGACGCGCAAATCCCGAGCGCCCACAGCTCGGCGGGCGGAGACGGAAAGAGTTTGGATGGACGGCGAGACGCGGCAGTATGAACAGCCATCAAGCGCGCCCGATCGCGGAAACGTATGTTCCTAGGGCCGCCGCAAAAGCGCCCGGCGCGCGAAGCGGCGGCATACAGAACTAGACGGCGGGTCTCAGCCGAAGTGCCGTTCGAGAAGTCCGCGGAGACCTACATGGAACTTAGCGAGCATCCGGAAATAAGGCGTGATGGGCATGACGTTCGGTAAAGGGTGAGGGCCGGAGTGCATGACTTGTGATCCGCACTTATCTTGGCGTGGTCGGCTGTTGGAGCCACGGCGACGGCCTGCGCGCCCGACAAATGGCCTGAGCGAAGCGAATCCCAAGGATTACTCGGGATACTTCGTTCCGACAGGACTCTCTCGCGTTTAAACATGATCTTCATGACCTCGCCGGTGGCCTTTTCGATCGTCCAAAACATCATAGAAACGCGTTCGATCGCCTTCGCGACACCATCTTCCATCTCAGCATCATTTTTTCCCAACCTACAGCGCAACCGGCTCCGCCATCCCAACCTGGAGACCGTGAGCGGGCGCAATCTTCGATTGATACGCCCGCGCCTGTGCATATGCTGTCGCTGGCAGGAGGCTGTCCGCCGGCCTCTTTGCGCGTCGGCGACGGTAGGCCGCCACACAGGTGAAGTATGGCGGCCGGGAAGGAATTGCATGCGACCGGACCGCGCCGGCGGCCCCATTGAAAAAATAGGCGATGACCGCGGTGGGGGTAAGGCGGATCCCCTTGATAGGAGGCGCGTTTCGCATATGGCCATGATGGATTTCGGCGGCGTGATGGAAGAGGTGGTTACCCGCGATGAATTCCCGATGAAAAAAGCCAGGGAAATCTTGAAGGACGAGACAATAGCCGTGATCGGCTACGGCGTGCAGGGACCCGCCCAGGCGCTTAACATGCGCGACAACGGGCTGAAGGTGATCGTCGGCCAGCGCCCCGGCGGCAAAAGCTGGGAGAAGGCCATCCGGGACGGTTGGAAACCAGGGAAGACGCTGATGCCGATTGAGGAAGCTGCGTCGAAAGGGACGATCATCCAGTATTTGGTCTCCGATGCCGCCCAGAGAGAATTGTGGCCGGCAGTAAGGCCGCATTTGACTGCCGGCAAGGCGCTCTACTTCTCTCACGGCTTTTCGATCGTGTACAGGGATCTGACCGGGGTGGCGCCGCCGAAAGATGTGGACGTGATAATGGTTGCGCCTAAAGGCTCAGGCACTTCCGTCCGCCGGAATTTCCTTGAAGGCAGCGGGATAAATTCCAGCTTCGCGGTATTTCAGGACGCGACCGGCCGGGCTCGCGAGCGATGCCTTGCGCTTGGAGTGGCCATCGGCTCGGGATTCCTGTTCCCTACGACGTTCGAGAAGGAAACTTGGAGCGACCTGACGGGCGAACGCGGCGTGCTGATGGGCGCGCTCGCGGGCATAATGGAGGCCCAGTACGGCCTGCTGCGCAAGAACGGACACTCGCCCAGCGAAGCGTTCAACGAGACGGTCGAGGAGCTGACGCAGAGTCTGATAAGGCTGGTCGCCGAGAAAGGAATGGACTGGATGTACGCCAACTGCTCGACCACGGCCAAGCGCGGCGCGCTCGACTGGAAGGATCGCTTCCGCGACGCGGCGGCGCCGGTGTTCGAAGAGCTGTACAGGCGCGTAAAGGACGGAACCGAGGCCGGGATAGTGATCGA
>CALKMO010000190.1 GCA_937991785.1 uncultured bacterium
ATCCGCGCAAGAAAAAAAGTGGGGTAAAAATCGAGAAAAACGGCGTTCCTGCGTGAGGCGCTCACTATGAAGCTTTGGGGTAAAGCCTCCCCGAGTCCGCGGAAATCTCCCTATCGTCCGCAGACAGCGCAACCGGCTCGGGAATGAGGATTTCGGCTTGACGTGATCGGGGGCATCCGCTTATAATCTGCGTAGATGCGCAGATGAGCAGATAAACAAGGGACCGGCATATGCATGGAGAAGCCTCTTTGTTCAAAGCGCTGGCCGATCCGACCCGCCTTCGGCTGGCGGTCCTGCTCGCCGTCCGGGGCGAGGTTTGCGTTTGCATGTTGGCGCAGGCTCTGGACGAGCCGGACTTCAAGATATCGCGACACTTGGCGGTCCTGCGGGCCAGGGGCGTGGTGGAAGCCAGGCGCGAAGGGGCCTGGATGTACTACAAACTCGCCGAGCCCAGACACGAGATGGATAAATGCCTTCATGAATTTTTCCGCGCGTGCTTGGCGAACCACAAGGTCGCCAGGGCGGATTTGAAACGTCTGGCGAAGGCAACCTGCGCGAGATGAGGATCGGGGCGCGATAATCGAGAAAGGAGGATAGGGAAGATGAAGGAGGAGAAGAAAACATCCAAACCGGCAGGCAAAGACGATTCGATCGTGTTTGATGCGCGAACGGCGGAACTGGTTGCCATTGGCGCTTCCGTAGCGGGCCATTGCCAGCCATGCCTTGCCCATCATATTGCCAAGGCGAGGGAACTCGGCATCGACGACGAACACATCCGTGCCGCGATTGATGTCGGGCACACGGTCGAAAAAGGCGCCATGTTGTCCATGCGCGAATTTGCCGAGAGCGCGACGGGGGCGTCGCCGAAGCAGACGTCTGCCTGCTGCGGCGGAGCGCCTTCTAAAGGCGGCGGGAAATGCTGCGGCTAGACGCATTGCGAGGAGGACGTCGCCATGGGCCATATTGGCGAAAAGGGCGAACGGATGGCGGACGCGGGAAAGACGAACACGGAAGGGCGTAAGGAGCAGGATTCGGCCTGTGGAGTTGGATGTCCTTGCAACATTGGGTCGTCGGGAAAGATGCCATGGCTGATCGGCGCGGTCGTCATGGCGATCGCAGGCGTCCTAGTTGTCCGCGCCGTAATGAAGGCGGACAGCAGCCGATCTCAGGGGGCCGATGCCGCATTCGCATTGCCTGAAGCGCAACGTGCGGCGGCCGATTCGGCGGCCCGCGCTCCGGTTGACAAACCGCAGGCAGCGGAAACGGCAGCGCCGCAGGAATCCGCCGCCAGCGCGCCTCGGGAGAATTTGCAAGACAAGCCGGCGGTCTGCGGGGAACCGATCGGATCGCTGGGCGATCTCAACAGCAAGGCCTTGAACAAGGACGGCGTCTTCGTCTTCCTCGCGGGGCAGGACGATGCCAAGAATCGCGAAATCGCCGCAGTCGTAGAAAAAGGCGCGGCTGCGCTTCGCGGGCGCAATATCAGCGTAGGAGTATTCACGCTGAAGGGAGGTTCCGCCGAATACGCAAATATCGTGCGACAGGTCCCGCCGCCGGCCGTCATCGCCATGGTCAAGGGGCGCGGCGCATCAGCTGTAACTGAAGACGTTACGGAATCCAGGCTGGTACAGGCATTCGTGGCGGCTGCCGTCGCGGGCGGTTGCGGTCCTTCGGGATGCGGCCCATCCGGCTGCCGATGACGGAGATCGCCGCATGCTTGAAACCATTACCAGGGCTTTGCAGGAAGGAAGTTCAAGCGCCGTTGCGCTTCCCCTGGCCTTTGCGCTGGGGGCGGTCAGCGCGGCGGCCAGTACCTGTTGCACGCTTCCGGCCATCGGCTTATTGGTGGCGTATTCGGGGGCGCGCGAGACTTGTGGCCGTCGTTTTTCGACTCTATCTGCCCTCTGGTTTCTTCTCGGCACCGCGATGGCTCTGGTCATTCTGGGATTTGTCGCCGGATTGGTCGGGCAGACGGCCCAGACATTTCTCGGACGGTACTGGAGGCTTTTTGCCGGCGTTGTGGCTGTCATCGTGGGGCTCGGGACGCTGAAATTGCTTCCCATGCCGTCGCCATCCAAGGGGCGGGGCGACGAAGCGTTTCCCGGAAAGCGCAGCGGCCTCGGCGCAGCGCTCGGCGGGCTCTTCATCGGCGGGGGCATCGCGGCCTGTTCCCTCCCGTGCAATCCGGGGATCTTCATCGTATTGGGCGCGGCGGTTCTGCAGGGCCAGACTCTGTGGGGCATGGCCCTTATGGCGGCATTTGCGGTTGGATTCAGCCTGCCGCTTGCCGCTGTTCTGTTCGGGGTGTCTTTCGGCAAGGCAGCCGTCAAGGCCGGGAAAGCAGATGCGGCGATACGGACGGTTGCGGGCGCGGCCCTGATAGGAGCGGGACTGTACCTGCTGGCGGCATTCTGACAAGGAGGAGACTCGGATGAAAGATAGCCCGAAGAAAGATGTGAAGAAGAAGGGCTTTTGGGAAATGATCCGGGAGTCGATGGTGAAGACAGGCGGTTGCTGCGGTTCGGGAGAAAGCTGTTGCGGACCTGCAAAGCCGGATGCCGTGAGGCAGACCGGGGAAGAACCG
>CALKMO010000191.1 GCA_937991785.1 uncultured bacterium
AAGCCTCCCCGAGTCCGCGGAAATCTCCCTATCGTCCGCAGACAGCGCAACCGGCTCGAATCGGGATATCCTCTGTTTTGCTCTGATTGCCGTATTGACCTTAATGGCGTCCCATACGGGCCCGGTTAGAGGTGGCGAAGCCGGAGGCGCATCGGCAGTCGGTACCGGGGGCGAAAGGCTTCTGCTCAGCTTCGAGAAGGAGGAACTCGTGAAGCTTCTCGGGGCTACTGATGCCGTGAAGCGGCTTGGCGGGAGCGCTCCCGGTTATTCCTACATGCCACGCTTGGAAATCCGGCAAGGCGACGCTACCGCCGGCGAGTCGGCCTTGGCTTATGAGGTCACGGCGAAAGCGTGGGACATGCTGCCGTGCTATCGGATGAACTACTGCGATCCGCGAGTTCTTCAGATTGACGGCTACGGATATTACAAGGTGGTTTTCGACACGGACCCGCTCAGATTGCTTCGGAAGCTGCCCGGTGGGCATGACTGGACGGGTTACGAGCGGCTGCGCTTGGACGCGAAGTGCGATGCGACGGCGGTCCTGCGCGTGGACGTGGAAGATTACGACATCGAGCCTCCTGTGCGCAGAAGGTTTTCCGTGCCGGCCGGGAAGTGGGTCACGCTGGAGATAGACCTGGTCCAGTCGGTAAAGGACAGAGGACTGGACTTGTCGAACATAGCCAATGTCATCGTCACGCTTGAGGGACTGGAGAAACCGGCCATCCTCCTGTTGGATAATTTACGTTTGTCGAAGGCTTGGGTTTCGGCGTCCCTGCCTCTAGTGGTTGATTATAGCCCTTATACGGTGCAGCCGCGGTCCTATGCGGTCGATCCCAAGACCTTCTGGCTGGGAGAAAAGGAAAGCAATGGGCGGACCGTAAGGCTAGTGGAATATCCGGACCTCAAGCCGCTCGCTCATACGACGGGGGGCTCGTGGCAGCCGCCCAGGAACAAGGGGCCGTGGCGGATTGAGTTCCCGCATCCTTCGGCGCCGGCAGCGGCCAGCAAGAAGGCTTCGACTCAGGCAAAGCCTTCGCCTCTGCCGCTCTTGTGTTTCAGTGTCGGTCCCCTGAGCACCCTGACGCCGGTCGCGTTCGACGCGGAACGGATTGCCGTGCCGTTTCACGTGTCCGAAAGTCCGAATTGGTGGGACGAGCGGACGTATGTGGCAGCCACGGCCGACGGCGGCGCCACATGGAAGGGGCTGGACGGCGAGGAGACGCCCAGCCTCATCTGCCGATACAACGTGCCGGACGGAGGGACGAGCGTGCTTAGCGACGAGCTGTTCGTGGCGGGCAACCTGGGATGCGGCGGACACCATCGCATGGACCGGCTGTTCGTGGCTAAGGCGACGCTCACGGAGAGCGGCTGGCGGAGCGGACCCGCGACGCCGGTCCCGTCGGATAGCAGGCACTGCGAGAAATGCAGCGGCGACATTTTGAAACTGGCCTCCGGTCGCATCTGGTTGACATGGGCAATCGAGGGGCGCCGTCCGCCGACGCCTCGCGATCCGCTCGGTACAGGCGGCTACCGCGGTGCGTACTATTCGGATGACGGAGGTCGGACATGGCAGTCGCCGATCCCAGGCAAGAAAGCGATGCTGCCGGGGAGTTACGGGTTGGCTGGCGTCGGAGGAGACCGGGGCAAGGCTTTTCTCGTCCCGTTCGGCGACGGCGTGGCTGTCGTCCTGGGGTGGACTTTCTGGCGGTTCGAGAACGGCAAATGGACCGGACCGGTCAACCGCGATTACGGGTCGAAGTCGAGGCCAGTGACCTCCGTCGCGCCGCTAGGCAAGCTTGGAATGCTTCTGGCAACAGGTGGTGGAGCCGTCTACCGTTACGATGGCGAGAAGGCATTCGAGGAAAAGGTGAACGGGTACAACCCCGACAGGCAGATGAAAATGAGCGATGGTTCTGTGATACGGCTGTGTCGAGCAGCCGGCGGCCAGCTATCCGTCTCTGGCGACACGGTCATGATGTTTGCGGCTGATGACTTTGAGCCGGACCTGAACAAGGTGGCGCCGGCTTGGAGTTCGCGCGTGCTTTTCAAGAAGATCATTTGCTGGCGGCGCGATGGGGCTGGCAGATGGACCGAGCCGGAGGTTATAGTGGACTCGAAAGGGCCCATCCTTCAATTTGCCGCCGGGCGCTACGGGCCGCCGGGCTTCGTGCCGCTGGCGTGGAGTTCGGCGGAGAAACGGGAGATATCGGTCATGCTCGTGCCCACCGGAGTCGAAAAGGCGCCAGAACGCTGAAAGGAAGTGAATCTCGGCGTTGTCCCTGTCGCCGTTGAAATTTGCGGCGGAGGGCGGGCGTTTCATCCTGTCCACCGGCGATCAGTGCGGACGCGATACGCCGTTTGAAAACCTGAAGGCCATGATCGAAGCGGCCGAGACCTACGGCAGGTATTGAACGGGCTTCCGGCGCGGCGGGGTGCGGCGGTCGGGCCCGGACGGCCGGCGGGCCTTCTGGAGGCCGCCGGGCGAATGGCTGCGCGCCCTGCCGGCCCTCGGAAAGTTGAATGGCCGCAGATGCATAAAGTCCTGGCGTCCGGATACCGATGCTAAAACCTCTACGCAGTTGCGGCCACGCTCCCCGAGGCGGTTGCGATGTAAACTTGCGGGGCGTCAGTTCGGAGGAGACGCGGAAGAAAAAAGCGAGACGATAGGGCTCGTTTAATGCTTGGCGCCCCATGAAAACTTTTGGGGTAAAAAATCGAGGGAAACGCCGAGTTCGAGATACGCGCTCTCTATGAAGCGTTGAGGTGAAGCCGCCCCGTCAGACCAGAAATCCCAATTCCCTGAGCCGGTTGCGCTGTCTGCGGACGAGAGGGGGATTCCCGCGGACTCGGGGAGGCTTTATACCAACGCTTCAAGCGAGCGCCTCACGCAGGACGCCGTTTTTCTTGATTTTCCACCCGGTTTTTGTGGGCGCGAGTGGATATCTGCCGCGGCATATGACTAAAAGGACCGTCGCAAACGCAACGGCCGGAAGGAAGAAGTCAGCCGGAAGAAGGAAGGGAAAAGGGAAAAGGGAAAAAACCGGCGGGGCGACCGCAAGACGCGGAGAAAGAAGCGAGCCGGCGGGAAGGAAAAGGAGAATCCGAATGAGGACGTGCCAGATCCAGCCATCGCTGTTCGCATGGGAGAACCTGGAGGATACCCCTTCTATCAAAAC
>CALKMO010000192.1 GCA_937991785.1 uncultured bacterium
TATCCATATCTCGTTGCCAGCGCCCTTTATGTCCTGCTCCTTCGTGAAGTACTTCAGGCTCACGTTGTAGTACAGCGCGCCCGGTCCGTCCTTCGATATCTTAACGGTCCTGGCGCCCGGCGGGATGTCAGATCCTTTCAGCACGAAGCTGTTGTCGAAGCCCCACATGTTGTCCTTCGTGACGTTCGCCTTCTTCTTCACGCCCTCGAAGTCCACCGTGACCGTATATTCGGGATTCAGCTCGTCGGTCGAACGCATGAAGTCGGACAGCGCGTAGACGACGTTGGCGGTGTCCTTGGTGGAGCGCCACCTGGTCCCCTTGCGGTTGTTGAGCAGCCACTTCACGAGCCTGTAGGAATCCTCGCCCTTCGGATCAACGGCCGCGACGGCCCTGAGCGCCCATGCGTTGGTCTCGATGTCGTCCCAGTACCAGCTCCACCATCGCCCGCGCTGGGGGTTCTCGAACCATACCGTGCCGTTGTCCTTGTCCTCCTTCTTCCACTGCATGATGTTCTCCACGGCGGTCCTGGCCTTTTCCTTGTCGCCAAGCTCGTGGAAGATCAGCGCCAGCAGCGCCTTGCCGTATAGGTTCAAGTTGTCGCGCTTATTCCACAGGAGGTTCAGCGCGGCGTCGTTTCTGCGCTTGTCGAGCGCCAGGACATATGCCGCGTAGGCCGCCTGCTCGCGGTTGTAGAACTTCGCCCGGTCCGGATCCTTCTCGGCGGCGACCAGGGATGCCATCTCGCCCTCGAGGAATTTCAGGCCGCGATGCCGCCGGTTCTCGTCCACCCCTGCCACCCCGGCGTCCTTGGCGACCTTCAGACCGTACAGGACGTAGGCGGTCATGGAGGAGTTGCCGGTATCGCCGCGCCACCAGCCCCAGCTTCCGTCGGCGTTCTGGAACCCGTACAGCCTATTGAGCCCGGCGTTTATGATGTCGGCCATCCTGCTCGAATCGAATACCGGCGAATGCCAGTAGCCGCGTTTCAAGGCCGCCTCGGCGTCCGGCAGCTTCCCGCGGCGGTCGCGTAAATCCTCGAGGTTCAAACCGGTATCGCGGAGCGTCTTCTGCACGAGCACCGCCGGCAGGAACCGGCTCATCGTCTGCTCGGTGCACCCGTAGGGATAATCGAGCAGATACGGCAGGGCGTCGAGCATCGCGCCGGCTATCGAGGGCGAGAGCGTCACGCGCAGCTCCGTCGCCTCGGGCTTTATGTCGGCAGGCAGGTTCATCGTTATCCCACGGCTGCCGTTCTCATGAGGCCTATAGGCGCCGTTCTGGGCTACGAACTTCTCCGTCCCGTGGACGAATGCGGGGAAGCTGAGCTTCATCGCGTCGGATTCCTCGTCGGTCAGCGCCTTCACCGCTATAGTCGGCTGGCCTTCTCGAAGGACCTTGACCCGCCAGTCCAGCCGCTTCTCGCCGCCCGCAGGAACCTCGACATCAAGCGACAGCGGCGCTGTGCAGCCGAGCGTCTCCGGCGGTATGGACAGTTCGCACCTGACCCTCTTGGCCGACTTCAGGTAATTGTGCACGTTGGCCGACAGCACCACCTCGTCGCGCTCGACGAAGAACCTCGGCGCCTGAAGCCGCACGATAAGGTTCTTGGTCGTTACTACGCTGCTCTTCGCCGATCCGACCTGCGTGGTCTTCGTAAGCCCCACGGCCGATGCGCGCCATGTCGTCAGGTTGTCCGGGAAAACGACAGCGATCGTCGCCTTGCCGTCGGGCCCGGTCAAGACCGTCGGGGTCCAATGCGCCTGGTCGGCGAAATTGGAGCGGACATCCGGCACGGCGAGCGGCTCGCTGGGTCCGCCATGTTTATCATTGGCGTCCAACCTGTCTGCCGCTTTTTCAGCGTCTTTGCCGGGGCCTCTTTCAGAGGCTGCGGCCATTACAACACCTCTGCGCGAGGCAACTGCCGGCACGCCATTGCCCTTCGTTTCGAATCCCATCCCCTTCTGGCGGCCGCCTCCGCCTCTTTCTCCGAACTGGAAGTGGTCGCCGCCCACGAAAATCTCCTGCAGCGCGTCGGCCTCGTCCCACGACGATCCCGGCCCCCAGCCGTTCCAGTTCGGCGGAGCCCAGCGGACGTTCTTATACTGCCTGCGAGGGTTGCCGTCGTGTGCCGTCGAGCCGTAGCCGGATTGGAGCGAAGAGATCAGCCGCACGCCCTGGTGCCTCCGCTGCCCGTAGAAATACTGCCGGATGTCGGACGCAAGCTCGCTTTGGAAGTAGAGCACCGAAGCGTCGAACAGGCTCAGCGATACCTCCGCCTGTACCGGCCTGCCGTCATTGTCCGTCGTCCGGATGGAGAATACGCCCTTCTCGCCGGGCTTGTAGATTTGCTTGCCGGCCTCCACGGCTACATTCATGAAGTTTTTCGACGGCGGCACGAACATCTCCCGATTCTCAACGAAAAGCTTCCCGTCTCGTATCGCCGCCGCGCAAAGGTAAAAGTTCGGGACGTGTTCCTTCCTTATCGGGATGTCGAGCACCGCCGTCTTGCGCGGCAGGTGCAGGACTCGGGCGTCCATCAGGGAATCGCCCGCCTCTTGAGTAAGCAGGACGTAGGCGCCGGCGTAGTTGGAGTTGACCATGACGCGGGCCGTGTCGCCTTCGGAGTACGACCGCCTGTCGGTTATGATCTCCACATCGCGGTAGCGGTACCTGGCGCCGTCGAAGTTGTCGCCGGCGACCCAGACGATCGTCCAGCCCTCGACCTTCCTGCCCCAGGCATCCTCCGTCTCGAAGGCGACCTTGAACTGTCCCTCCTCGTCGGCCGTGTGCACGAAGAAGGCCCGGCCGTCCGTGTCGGTCGAGATATCCTTGGAATACAGCGCGGCCTCTTCCATCTTCCCGTCGCCCGACCCGGCGCCGAGTATCTTCGAGACCTTAGCCTTCCCCTTTGCGCTGACCGGCGCATCGTCCGGATTCAACGTGCGTATCTCGAACTCGATCCTGTCCCCCGGCCTGTAGAACCCGTTTTTCGCGTCAACGAAGGCGAAGAACTGGCTGCGTGTGACCTTGACGGTCCCAGATCCGGTTATGTTGCGCCTGGAAAGGTCCACAACGGTCGCCTCGATCGAATATTGCTGGTTCTGGTCGGGGAACCGTTTGGCGACCTCGGCCGTATCGAACTCGATCGCGGCCGTGCCGTCCTTGTCGAGGATCTTTTCGCCTTCGAGCACCAGCTCGCGCGCCGGCTGCGCCCTCCCGCCGCCCCACCACCAACGGCCCTCCCAGTCCCAGTAATAGGCCTTGCCGTAGCCGCGGCCGTACAGCCAGTCGTAAGGCCCGGAGGGCTGGTAGGCGTGCCTATAAGGTTCGCGGAAGACCCTGTACGTCGCCTTGCCTTCGGCTACAGGGGCGCCGAAGTAGTACCTGGCCTGGATCTTAGCCGTTACCTTCTCGCCGAGCCTCGCCTGCGTCGCCGACGGCACCACCGCCACCTCGAACTCCGGCTTCTTGTACTCCTCGACTCGGAAATTCTGCCCCGGCGAGCCGGCCACGGGGATATTGGCTCCCGGGATCTCGACCTGCATCCGGTACATGCCCAGCGGCGGTTCCTGGCCGAGGATCAGCTTGTCGTCGGCCGTGCCGAACTCGCTCAGCCTGAGCGCCCGCTCGTATATCTTGTTGCCCTTCGGGTCGGTCACGATGACTTTTATCCGGCCGCCGGGAACGTTCCTGTATTCCCCGCCTTCGTACAGGCGCACCATGTGCTTGAAATTGACGGTCTGCCCGGGCCTGTAAACGGGCCTGTCCGTATACGAATAAACCTTGTAGTGCTTACCCTCCCTATCGCCGTACCACCACCCCCACCATCCCATGTCGGTCGTGGCGTACCGGCCGTCAACATTCACGAACGCCTGTATATTCCTGCGGTCGCCGCCGGACTTGAACGAGCACAGGCCGAGTTCGCCCGTCTTTATCTTCGTCGCCTGGTAGCGCCCGCGGTTCCCTTCCCACCAGAACTCGCCTACCGTTACCTCGGCGCCCTCGATGGGCTTGCCGGTAGCCGCGTCGGCCACGTAAAAGCGGAATCCGTCCCCCGCGGCTTTCTCCAACACCGCGACGTCCGATATGACTACCAGCGTCCTTGCCGTCACGCCCCCTCCGGCAGCCTCGACGAGGTACGCCCCGATAGAATCAAGCGGCGTCTCGACTTTGTCCGAGACCGCCAGATGATCCTTTTTGTCCGAGGTCTTGAAGCTCCATCCGGCGACCTTCTCCCCGCGGAAGCGCTGGAACCTGTCATCGCTCCAGAATGCCTGCGAATAGGAATCCCAGCCGGCTCGTTCGACTAACGGTTTTATGTCTGCGATCACGTCCTCGAGCTTCACGCGGAAGGCAGAAAATTCGACGGCATCGAGGTTGCGCGAGCGCATGTTGAGGACGACCTTCCTGCCCGGCAGCTGTGAGAGAGGAGCCGACAGGTTAAGCTCCTTCCTGGCGATCTCGTCCAGCTGGTATTCCGCCGACTCGCGATATTCGCTCTTCGGATACTGCGCGATGAGCCGCTGAAATTCGCGCTCGGCGCCCAGCATGTCGCCGCGTTCGCGCAGGATCAGGCCGATCCCGTACTGGGCCGCGTCGGCGAGGAAATTGCCGGGGTACTTCGACTGAACCTCGCGCAGCGGCTCCAAGGGATCTTCCGCCGCCGGCGTCCCCGGAAGCCATCCCGGCCGCAGGAACATCGCCTTCCGGTACACGGCCAGCGCGGAGAGATCCTTCTTCTCGCTTTTGTCGAGCCTTACGACCTCGTCGAGCAGGAAGAGCACCTTCTGTTTATCTGCAAGGTCCTTCGAGTACTTATCTGGGACGGCCGCAGCCGCCGGCCGTCCGCCGTCGCCCGCCGCCTTGCCAGCTCCGTCATCATTCGCCTGCGGCGCAGCCGCCCTCTGACGGAAACGTCCCCACTCCCAGCCGGGCCCCGCGACGGCCCGCGCCAGATCGAAGTTGCAGTTGATCGCATCCCGGCGCAGGTCTTCCGCTTCCTCCGCCTTCATCCCGGCCGGCGGCGTATTCAGGAAGCCCAGGTACAGTTCCCTGGCCGCCTCAAGACACTCGACGGCGGCCTTGCGGTCCTCCTGCTCGAAGTTCGTATATTCCCACCCCTCGCGCCATCTCCCTCCGCGAACGGTCTCCTCTCCCTTCCTATACCCCCACTTGGGCATGTCCAGGCGCATGACGCCCATCAGATGGCGGAAGCGAGGCTCCCAAACGGTGCCTTTCTGCTTCTCGGCGTATTCGGCCGCCGCCTTCTGCGCCTTATCCCATTCCTGCATCTTGCCCCAGCATACGACGATGCGGAACTGTACCTTGTCCTTCTCGCGGAACTCCGGCGCGGCCTTCAGCACAGCCTCGTATGCCAGCGCGGCGTCCTTGTAGTTTTGCTTCTTGAAGGCTTCCTCCGCCCGCTTGAACGTCTCCTCAGGATCGTCGGCCGAAGCCATCCACGCGCAAACCGCCACTCCGACGACGCCAAGCACAAAGGCCAGTCGTCCCATCGCCGAACCCTCCTCTTCTCCCGAGCAATCCAGCGCGATGCCCTGTCCGTAACAATTCCGCGAGCACGCGAGGCGACGGAGACCGGCTATCGGAGACGATTCAGACCACAGGCGCAAACAGCCGGCGTCCGGTTCCGCCTCGCGCGCTCAAGCACTATAGACGCAAGCCCCTAGACCGCGGTTTCAAGAATTTTTAACGAGACGCACGAATCTTGCCGCGCAATGGCCGACCGTACATGTTAACGTAAAGAATTACGGCTTGATCATTCGGCCATGGGAAAACAGCGCAACTT
>CALKMO010000193.1 GCA_937991785.1 uncultured bacterium
TCTCGCGCCCGCCCGCCATGCCCGGGCATGGTTCGGCGGCGTGGACGGTTATCGGGTGTTTCGGGTCGAGCGCTTTCATCGCGGCGTAACGGACCGCTGCGTGGCGGTCGCATCTGACCGTAAGGAAATGTTCCCATGCCATCATCTCCGTATACGGCCTGTCCGGCGACTTGCCTGGCCACACGTCATCCCAGCTTCCATAGCGCCTGAGCCACGCGCGGTTCAGACCTTCCAATCCGCCGTACTTTCCGCCCAACCATTTCCTGAACGCCGCGATCGTATGTTCGCAGTAGCATACCAAGCCGTCGGCCTGCACGTTCCATCGCAGCTCGTTCCATGCATCCCATCCGGCCAGATTCGGAGCCGAACGGTAGCGCTTGACGGTCTCTTCCAAGAACCGTTTCATTCGCCCCCATACGCCCGGATGGTCGGTGCATCCGCCGGGGGTAATGCCGAAGTGGCACTCGCCGCGGTTCGAAGAGATCACCTTCAGGCCTTGGCTGGTCACCATTTCGCTCCCCGGCACCTCCCGATGGATCCAATACGGCTGTATTTCGGCGATGGTCGAGAGCACGACCTTCAGGCCCCGCTTATTGGCCAGCTCGACTAAGCGATCGTAGTCGTCGTACACGAACTTGCCGGATACTGCCTCAACCCAGCCCCACAAGATCCAAAGCTGGACTGTGTCCAGTCCGGAAGCCTTTATGCGTTTGAAATCTTCCTCCCAGTACTTCGGGATAGGGAACGGTGGCCTGTAATACTGCACTCCGAGATTCATAGCTTCCTCCTTAAGTCCCAGGACTGAGCGGCGCCAGCTTTCTCCTCCCTGCCTTCTCATGGCCGGCTCGCGTACGCCTCATGTACCGGCGAAAGGCTGGTATCGCCGACGCCAGCTTTCCTTTTCCTCCGGCGAGGCGAACCGAGTACAGACATCCAGATCCACCACCTTATCCTCCGGCGCTGGCGGAGCATACTGGTCAGCCGCAAGCCTCACGGCGCGGACCTTTGAGCCCGGCCTCGGGTTGAACTCCGGCGCCGCGATGGCCAAGGCGTAGAAAGTGAACTCAGGATCCGTGAACGCGAAGCTCGTTACCGTTGCAGCCGGCTTCCCGGACTCGTCGAGCACGATGTGCCCGGGGCGAACGCTGCGGCGCCCGGAGCCTCTAAGCCGCATCAAGCGCCGCTTGTCGCGCGCGGCGCGCGCAATGAACGCCCGCCTTCCGACGTAAAACGGGACGTGGAAGCGGTTGACGAAGCCGTAGCCGGCCTCCGTCAGGTTTATGCCATGCGGACCTTCGAGTTCGTGGCCGAACAGCGGAAGCCCGGCCTCGACCCGCGTGGAATCTCTTGCGCCCAGACCCGCCGGCCGAACTCCCATCGGATCTCCGACTTTGAGAATCGCGTTCCACAGATCGGCGGCGCGATCGGGGTGGACGAATATCTCATAACCCACCGGTTCGCCGGTATAGCCAGTGCGCGAGGCCAATACGGGGATGCCGCGCAGCGCCACGCGCCTTACAGAGTTTTGGACGCTCCTGCGCAATGCGGCTCCCTCCGCCGCATCGTCGCAAAGCATACACAAGACCTCGGTGGAAAGCGGTCCCTGAAGGGTGATGTCTATCAGGCTATCCGATCCTGCGTTCCTCAGGTCGCGGATGCGCTCGGGAGGATCAAGCCTCGCGCCGGGAAAATCTGCGTCCACGGCGTATCGTCCCGATGCCGCCGCCTGCAGCCACGCAATGTCCCGGTCCGAATTTGCCGCATTGACTACCAGGAGAAAGCGATCGCGCTCTACGCGGTATACGTACAGGTCATCAAGCGCCGTACCGTCCGGGCGGAGCATGTAGCTGTACTGAGCCTGGCCTACATCCAGCCGCGTGATGCAGTTGGCCAGCACCGAATCGAGGAAGCTGACTGCGTTCTTGCCGGCCACCTCGAATACGCCCATGTGCGATACGTCGAACAGTCCGGCAGCCGATCTTACCGCGGCATGTTCGCGGAATATTCCCCCCGGGTACTCGACAGGCATTTCCCAGCCGGCGAAGGGAACCATCTTTGCTCCGGACGCCTTGTGGATATCGTTGAGCACGGTCTTTTTAAGGGCCGCGATTCGGGTGCCGCCTTCGGATCCGACGCTTGGCTCCGCGACGGCGCTTTCGGCGGCGGATCGTTCTACATAGGCCGGCAGAGGCGACGGCGGGGCAGAGGCGTATATCTTCGCGCGCCCGACGAAATAAGGCTTCGACAGATCCACAATGGGAGAAACGGCTCCCGCCGCTCGCCGCCCCCCGTTTCGCGCCGATGCTTCCGACTCGGCTTCAGCCTCCTCCAAACCGGCCGCGAACCCCTCGTCGGCCGCCTCCTCAGTCAAAGGCTCGACGACGAAAGGTCCGTCAATCTTGGCGTATAGGTCCTTATCGTCTATGAGGACATATCCGTCCGACAGGCGCCGCATCCATGTCTTGATGCGCTCGTACCTGCCCGCATGCGGCAGTATGGCAAAACGTTCCTCTCCGCCGACCGAGCCGAGGTTTCGGACCAAGACATCGTCGAGCGTCTCCCCCTGGCCGTCGAGCATAAGCGAAGCGATCCATCGCCCCGGTTCAAGATTCGATATCCTGGCGGTCAACATTTGGTTTACGGCGAGCGCCGCCTTCTCGCCTCTTATTAGCAAGGCTTTGCGCCTCCCGATGCGCAGCGGCTTCTTTTCTACGGCCGGCTTCGGCTTAGGCG
>CALKMO010000194.1 GCA_937991785.1 uncultured bacterium
AGCGCGCGCGGCGGCTGGAAAGAAGGGGCATGTCCAGGCTTCCGGGCCGTTCGCCGGGTTCATCGAGCAGGGGGTGGCGAGGGCCAAACGCGCGATAGCGATGTGCGAGGAACATAACGCCCGCGGCGCGGTATATTTCCAGAAGGGTATATACGACGAGGCGTGCAAAGAGTACGAAAAGGCGATCGCGCTGGCGCCGGATTACGCCGAGGCGTACAACAACCTGGGACTGTGCCTTCACTACATGGGCAGACCCCAGGATGCCTTGAAGAATCTGTCGGAGTCCGTCAAGCATTGCCCGGGATGGATCGTCCCGAAGGCCAATTCGGCCCTGGTATACCAGGGTATGGGGCAGTACGAGAAGGCGATCGCCCTTTACCGCGACGTCGTGCGGCACATGCCGAACGTCCCGATGCTGCTGGCAGCCCTCGGCGAGTGCCTTCTGCACGTCAGGCAGGCAAAGGAAGCGCGCGAGTGCTTCGATAAGGCGCTGGCGATTGACCCGGAATACGACGAGGCCCACTACCAGCTCGGCATGCTGCTGGCGCGTTCGGGCAACGACGACGAGGCCGAAAGCCACCTGCGCAAGGCAGTCGAGAAGATGTCCGATTTGAAGGATGCCTACGAACAGCTGGGGAGCATCGCGGCCGCCAAGGGCAACTTCGGGGAGGCGGAGGAGTTCTATCGCAGAGCCGGAGGGCCGAAGGGCTCTGCGGATGTCGCGGGCGGGCTGGCGGCGATAATGTCGCTCGAACCGTCCGTGCGGGCGATCATGGACGCCAAGATCAGGGATCTCGGCGGCGCGCCGGATGTGCCGGAATGTCTTATGGAACTCGGGCTGGCGTACGTCGGCGAGGGCAACATGGAGGACGCGATGAAATGCTTCGCGCAGGCCGCCCACCGCGATCCCGAATGGCCCGACCCGAAGCTTTGGCTCGGGTTCTGCCACTCCCTGCGAAGCGATCCCAATAGCGCCGTCGAACAATGGAAGCGCGCCGCTTCGCTCAAACCCGACGACGGGGCGATCCGCGAGCTTATCGGGCTGACCTATTGTGCGATGGGGCGGCGGGACCTGGCCGCCGCCGAGCTGGCCGAGGCCGAAAAACGCAACCATCGGGCGGAACGCCTGCGGCAGATGCTTCAGTGATCGGAACGGCTTGGCGCCGGTTGCAACGCATTCGCCGCTTCCCTTCCGCAGACCGTCGCTTCGGCGCGGCGCCTGCTCGCGGCCATCATAGCCTCCCTGAACGGTGCCGGCGCGCGCCTCATCCCTTCCGCCGCAAGGTCGCAGCTCCCGTGCGCGGACCTTAGTGCGTTCCGACAGGAAATAAGCCGCGACTTTTTGCCGGACGAGCCGCCCCGGAAATTTTCGAGAACAGGGGCTTGACGGCGTCGCTCCTTGTGTTATTATTAAACAAAATCTAACATAATCGCACAACAGGGGGTAGTCGCGCGAAGATGCCGAGGGAGGGGGAGGCGAGATGGGCGGAAGAGAGATAAGGATGAGGCGTCTGTTCGGCGAGTCCGGGCGGGCCGTCGTAATAGCAGTGGACCACGGGTTCTTCGACGGGCCTATCGAGGGGATGGAGAACCTTCCCGACATTCTGGCGCGCAGCGTGGATCCGTGTGTGGACGCCGTGCTGCTTTCGCCCGGGATGCTCGGCCGCTGCCCGATGCCATTTTCGCGGCGCGGAGGCCCGATGGCTATAGTTCGTCTGAACTGGGCGACGCATTATTGCTTCGGGTGGGGTTATCGCGAGGCCGAAACGGAGAAGGCCTTTTCTGCGGAAGAGGCCGTGGCGCTGGGGGCCGACGCGGTGCTGATATCGCTGACCCTCCGCACCGGGAGCGAGGCCCGCGATGCGCGCAACGTGGCGGTATTTCGGAACCTCGGGAGGGAGGCGGAAAAGCTTGGGCTGCCTGTGGTCGGCGAGTATTTCCCCAGGCGGCCGAACGACCTTTCGCCGAAGGAACTGCACGAAGAGGTGAAGACCGGGTGCCGAGTGCTGGCCGAACTCGGCGCGGACCTGATAAAGACGTATCATACTATCGAGTTTCGCGAGGTCGTCGGCGGCTGCCCGGCGCCGATCCTGTGCCTCGGTGCGGAGAAGACGGCCGCGCAGATCGAGGCGCTGAAGCTGGCCTCGCGGCAGGTGGCCGATGGGGCCAGGGGGGTCGTTTTCGGCAGGAATGCCATTCAGAGGCCGGACCCGCCGCGGTTCCAGCGGGCGCTGGCGGATGTGGTGCGCGGCGAGTTGCCAGAGAAAGCGGCCGCGAAGCATGGACTACGGGATTGAGGCGCGACAGGGGGGATGCCGGAGGCAGGAGCTTGGCGGCTGGAGGCCTGGGGAAGGAACGACGGGTAAGCCGCGGCGAAGGCGGCGGGATCGGAAGACGCCCGGCCGCAGCCCTCAGATGCTGACGGAGAACGCCGATGCCCGCGGATTTTCTGATCGGACTGGATGCCGGCACATCTTCGCTTAAGGCGCTGGCGCTTTCAGCGGACGGGCGATCGCTCATAGGCCCGGCGCGGCGTGAATATACGCTCCGGACGGCGGAAGGCGGGATAGCCGAGCAGGACCCGGAGGAGTGGTGGCGGGCGCTGTGCGGGGCGTGCCGAGAGCTGACAGGGGAGGTTCGGCGGCGCGGCGGGAGGGTGGCGGGAGCTGCGTTCAGTTCCCAGGGCGGGCCGCTAATCTGCTGCGACGGATCGGGACGGGCGCTGGCGCCGGCCATATCGTGGATGGATACCAGGGCCGGGGCGGAAGCGGCGCGGATCGCGGCGCGGCTGCCTGAAGGGGAGTTTGAACGGATATGCGGCTGGCCGCTCGAAGCATGGGGTTTCGCGGCCAAGGCGCTGTGGGTGAAGGGAAACGTCCCCGGGCTTTGGCGGAAGACCGTGCGCCTGATGAGCGCGGCCGATTACCTGGCCTGCCGTCTGACGGGGAATTTTGCCGTTTCGCCTTCGGATGCCGCGATGATGTCAC
>CALKMO010000195.1 GCA_937991785.1 uncultured bacterium
GGCGATGGGAATCGCGCGCCCGGGCCCAGGATCCGCCCGATGCAGCCTGTTGTTTTCAATCTGCCCGAAGAAACACGGTCTTGCCTGGAAGGCGGCAGATCGTTGAGATTCCGGCTGACGGTGTCCGATATAAAAGTCGGCGGCAAAAAGGCCGTTGCGGAGGAACACGCTTACCCGGTCTTGCTCCTTCGCATCGCGCCGGCGATCGAAATACAGTCCTCGAAACAGCCTTAGGCGGACGGCGGGGGCGGACGGCGGGACGGACGGGAAGGAAGGTGTACATCGGGGCGGAATCGAGGGCGGCGCCGGAGCGGACGGCGGGCAGGGCGGAGAATCGAGCGGCCGGTAGCGGGAACGAGAGAAGCGGAGGGACGGGCTGCGGAAGAGGCTTGGGTCGCTGACCGCGTTTGGGAAGGCGATGCGAAGCGGCGGCGGGCCGTCTCGTTACCGTAAGGACGCTCGGACGGAGGGACGGATGATAAAAATCCGCGGGTTCACGAAGCGCTACGGCGACCTGGTCGCCGTATCCGGACTGGACCTCGATATAGAGAAGGGCGACGTGTTCGGCTTTATAGGTCCGAACGGAGCGGGGAAGACCACTACTATCCGCTTCCTGGCGACTTTGCTCAAGCCCACCTCCGGGCAGGCGTGGATCAACGGCTACCCCGTCACCTCGAGGCCCGACGACGTCAAGCGGTCCATCGGGTTCATGCCGGACGCTTTCGGCGTTTACGACGGCATGAAGGTTTGGGAGTTCCTGGATTTTTTCGCGGCCGCGTATGGGATCCCCAAATCGAAGAGGCTCGCAATCGTATCTGACGTCATGGCGCTACTGGACCTGACATCCAAACGCGACGCCCTGGTGCAGACGCTGTCGCGCGGCATGCAGCAGCGGCTGTGCCTGGCCAAGACGCTGGTGCACGACCCCCCGGTGCTGATCCTCGACGAGCCGGCTTCGGGTTTGGACCCGAGGGCGCGGGTGGAGATAAAGGCGCTGCTGCGAGAGCTCCAGCGGATGGGCAAGACGATAATGATATCGAGCCACATACTTTCGGAGCTGGCCGACTTATGCAACAAGATAGGGATCATAGAGAAAGGCAAACTGCTGGCGGCCGGGCCGGTTAAGGATGTCGTGGCGAGCGTCCGGCAGCACAGGGTCATAATGGTCGAGGTGACCGGGGAGGCGGAAAAGTGCGAGATATTCCTGGCCCATGATCCCCGGGTGAAAAACCTGACAGCCGCCCCGCCGCAGTTCAGGTTCGAATTTCAGGGGGCCGACGCCGAGGTGGCCGAGCTTCACAGGGGGATGGTGACGGCCGGCGTGCCCGTCCTGTGGTTCCGCGAGGTTGAGGCCGACCTGGAGGAGGTTTTCATGACGATCACCAAGGGCATAGTGGCCTGAGGGAGAGCCATGCCGCCACTCGTTTCTGACGGGAACCCGGTCCTGCGCCGCGAGCTGTTAAACGTGCTGCGGTCGAAGAAGGCGTTCGTCCTGATGTTTGTGTACGCGGCGGCGCTGATAGGCATAGTTTATATCGCGTGGCCGCCGGCGGGCGATCCGCGTGCGGTCCAGAGCGAGAAGACGCGGATACTTTTCAACATCTTCGCCCGCGGGCAGATGGTGATGATCGCGATGCTGGGGCCGGCCTTTTCGGCCGGCTGCGTGACGGTCGAAAAGGAACGGCGAAGCCTCGACATGCTGCTGACCACCCCTCTGCGCGGCGGGGCGCTGCTGAGCGGGAAGTATCTTTCCTCAGCCGCCTACCTGGCGCTCCTTACGGCGGCCACCGCCCCTATGGTCGCTTCGTTTTTGTATCTGCCCGGGCTGGATCCGGAAGAGATCGCCGGTCTGTATGTTTTCCTGCTGGCCGAGGCGTGCTGTTTCAGCATGGTGGGGTTGACCGCCAGCGTTTTCCTTCCGCGGACGCAGTCGGCGCTGTCCGTGGCCTACCTCGCTATACTTCCCGTTTCAGCGCTCCTGCTGCTGGTGTCGCTGGCATTCCCGCGGTTCTTCCATATCGGGGCGGCGATCTGGCCGTCGGGGGTGATGGCCGTGGCGATCCTGTTCATGTATGCGGCTTGCCGGGTGCGCATCGCGCGCCCGTTCGACCCCGCGCCGAGGTCTCTGGAGGATGAGGAGAACTCATCTTCGCAGTCCGGGCTGGTCCTGATGCGCGACAGGTTCCCGGACAAATTGTTGATACCCTCCCGGCGGGAGGAGCCTATGGAGGACGGCGCCAACCCGGTGCTGTACAAGGAAATGAGATGCGAGGTGTTCGGCCGCGGGACGTTTTTCCTGCGGATCATAATCCAGGTCAGCATGTTCATGTCGTTGGTATTCCTGACGTTCTTGCTCATGGGCCGCGAGCACATTTTCGTGTATTACCTGATCGCCTTCGGCCTGCTGGCGGCGCCTGCCTTCGCGTGCGACGCGTTCACGGGGGAGCGCGAGCGAGGAACGCTCGACATGCTGCTGACCACGCTGCTGGCCCCGCGCCGGATCGTCCTGGGGAAGTTTCTCGCCTCGTACCGTCTCTCGATGATGCTGACCGGCCTGGTGGGCATGGCCATGCTGTTCTACCTGTTCGTTCCGACGCAGGACGCGCCGGCGGGCTTCGTCGAACGGCTGGCGCGCCTGTGCATATACGTGTTGATCGTGGGAGCCACGGTCCTGTTCGAGACGGTCGCCGCGATGTTCGTTTCGCTGCTGTGCCGGACGACTACGGCGAGCATGGTAACGAGCTACGCGGTCGTCTTCCTGGCGCTGGTGGCGCCGGTG
The DNA here is from genome assembly GCA_937991785.1 of uncultured bacterium. Classification (GTDB taxonomy): domain Bacteria; phylum Planctomycetota; class SZUA-567; order H5-PLA8; family CALKMO01; genus CALKMO01. The sequence continues at coordinate 2,780 of CALKMO010000195.1, forward strand.
GCGGCCGAAGCGATCCTGCGCGTTTTCACCCATGTCCGCATGGAGGAAATCGCGCGGTATCTCGTGACGTGCCCGTTCGCGGCAGCATACTCCGTGGCCGCGCGCGGCGGAGGAGAGATTTCGCCTCTGTGGATCCCGTACCTGGCCATAACACTGTCGGCGTCGGCCGCGCTCTTGGGCGTCATGATGAAATGGATGCGGCCGATCATGGATCGCGTCCGCCCGGCGGGCTGACGCGCCGCGCGTCCCGGGTTTTACCGGGCGATCCCGACGCGATCCGGCGGGTTTTTGGGGACCGCGCGCGGAAGCGGCCGGAGGATAGATCGTCTCGCCGATCCCCCGATGCCTTTCGATTTTCCGAATCGGAGAATCTCGGAGGCGCGCGAGGATCGGCCGGCTTCCCTGCAGAACGAACGGTCCGCGCCGGACCGCCAGCGTCTCGCAAGCCGATAACCGGAAGCACCCGCGCGACTCCCGTCCAAGGCACGCTTTCCCTTCCCCTCCATATCCCGCCTGGCGGACGGACCGACGGCCGGCGGGCCTGCGGAATCGTGCGCAACGATTGACAGCTTTCCAGGCACTCAATATAAAGTGCCGACCTCGCCTTAGACCGATAAGATGGCCCGCCGGACGCTCCGGCAGGTCGGATCCATGCCCGCCGGCGGGGACGGGCGAATGGATCGTATGCGACGTGTCCAGGCGTGCCGGGTGAAAGTTCCGACGCCGTGCAGGAGGGAGGGAAACGTGAGGATAAAAGAGACAAGGCTGTCCGATCTCGATTGCGCCGCCTTCGTGAAGGAACAGGTCGCCTGGATATCCCGAACAGTCGGGGACGGTCTGGCCGTGAACGCCCTGTCAGGCGGCGTGGATTCGGCGGTCACCACCATGCTCGGCCACAGAGCTCTGGGCAGCCGGCTGAAGACTTACTTCATAGACAACGCATTAATGCGCGAGGGCGAGCCGCGCAGGGTCGTATCGCTGTTCCGGAAGCTCGGCGTTCCCGTCGAGCTTGTGGACGCGCGCGCCGAATTTCTCGATGCGCTGGCGGGCATAACCGACCCCGAAGAAAAGCGGGAAGCGATCACGCAGACGTTCTACCGAAAGGTCTTCGGCAGCATGGTAAGGAAGAGCGGCGCGAAATTCCTCCTGCAGGGCACCAACTTTACGGATGTGGAGGAAACGGTTGCGAAGGTCAAGCGGCAGCACAACGTCCTGGCCCAGCTCGGCATAGACACGGAGAAGGAATTCGGATACACGGTGATCGAGCCGATAATCAGCCTGAGGAAGCCCGCCGTCAGGAAGGTAGCTAAATACCTCGGGTTGCCCAAGGAGATATACGATCGGCCTCCGTTCCCCGGGCCGGCTCTGGCGGCGAGGATCATAGGAGAGGCGACCGCCGAGCGGCTCGATCTAGTCCGCAAGGCGACCGCGATAGTGGAAGACGCGCTCAAAGGGACGAAGGCTTTCCAGTGCATGGCCATACTGCACGAGGACAGGGTTACCGGGGTCCGGAACGGCAGACGCGAATTCGGACTGCAGATAGAGGTCCGGTGTTGGGACAGTTCCGACGCGGTCACGGCCAAACCCAAGCGGGTGCCGTGGAATACGCTGGAGACCCTGGCGAAAAGGCTGACGGTCTCCGTCCCCGGCGTGGTCAGCGTGACCTACAATATAGCTGCCAAGCCGCCGTCCACCATGGAGGCGGTATAGCGGCGCGAGACAGGCGCAGAAATCCGGGCTTCGCGGAGCGCTGGGGCAGAGGATAGGAAAGATGGGGCGGCGCCGGCGGGCGCCGGTCGGAGGGTAGCGATGGCCGCGACACTGGTCCTTGAGGACGGAACATCGTTCCGGGGCGCATCCGTGGGGGCGGACGGCGAGCGGATCGGAGATGTGGCGTTGAACACCGGCGTGGTGGGCTTCCAGGAGACGCTAACCGACCCATCGAACGCCGGCAAAATACTGGCGTTTACGTACCCCTTGATCGGCAATTACGGTTTCGCCTCCAAGTTCGGCGAATCCGACGGTTGCTGGGCCGCGGCTACAGTCTTCAGGGAAATGAGCCGCATCCGCTCGAACTGGCAGGCCGAGGGGAGTTTCGACGGATTCCTCAAGTCGGCCGGCACGGTCGCCCTGTCGGAGGTTGACACGCGGACGCTCGCCGTCCACATCCGGGATCGCGGCGAGATGCGAGGGATCGTATCCACGAAGATGGCCGACGCAGGGGCGCTCTTGTCGAAGCTCAAGTCGTCGCTCCATGTTCCTCCGGAACCGATCCTGCGGCGGGTCTCGACGCGGGAAGCGCGCGAGATCGAGGGCGAAGGCCGTGGGCCGAAGGTGGCGATACTGGACCTCGGCATCCTGAGAAGCTTCATGGCGCAACTGCGCCGACTGTGCTCTCGAATCGTCCTATTCCCGTTCGACGCCACGGCTGAAGCTGTCCTGGCCGCGAAGCCGGCGGCGGTACTGGTCTCCAACGGGCCGGAGGACGATCCGGCAATAATGGATGCCGTACGCACCGTCGGCGGGCTCCTCGGCCGCGTACCGCTGGGCGGGATAGCCGCGGGGTTCGAGGTCATCGGGATGGCCGCCGGCGGGAAGCGCTACAGGCTGAAGGTGGGCCACCGGGGCGCGAACTACCCGGTCCTTCCTCCTTCCTCGCCCAAGGGCGAAATCACCGTCCAGAACCACTCGTACGGGATCGAGCCGGACTCGATCGAAGGCGTCGAGGGGATAACCGTCACGCTTCGCAACGCCAACGACGGTTCGGCGGAGGAGATGGAGAGCGCGAAACTGCGGATGGTTGCCGCTCAATACTACCCCAAGAGCCCGGGCTGCGGCGAGATACATCCGTTCTTCAGCCGCTTCCTTGCGATGGCGGGCTGAGGGTGCGGATCCGCAGGTCGGGCGGAGACAGATCCCGGATCGCGTCGGCGGCCGGGGCGCCGGACCGATTGGATGGCCGGCACCGATGCCGACACGGACGGGAAGAACGGGAGGGAGCCCGGAGCGCGTAAGGCGCGGGATTGACGGCGGCGGAAGGGGGAGGAAATGCCCAAGAGGACGGACATCAAGCGGATACTCATGATAGGGTCCGGACCTATAGTCATCGGGCAGGCGTGCGAATTCGACTATTCCGGATCGCAGGCATGCAAGGCCCTCCGCGAGGAGGGCTATTTTACGATACTGGTCAACAGCAACCCGGCCACGATCATGACCGATCCCGGCATGGCTGACGTGACGTACATAGAGCCGCTGACCGTCGAATCTGTTACGGAGATCGTAAAAAAGGAGAGGCCCGACGCGATACTTCCCACCCTTGGGGGGCAGACCGGCCTGAACCTGGCCTTCTTCCTGATGAAGGAAGGCATCCTCGAAAAGTACGGAGTCGAATCCATCGGGGCGAGCGTGGACGCGATTTCCAGGGCGGAGGACCGCGAGCTTTTCAAGAAGGCGATGATCGAGATAGGCGTAGGGGTGCCGGCCAGCGATATCGCAACGAGCGTCGAGGAAGGGATGAAGATAGCCGACAGGATCGGCTTCCCGGTGATACTGCGCCCGGCGTATTGTCTGGGCGGTTTCGGCGGAGCCACGGCCTACAACAGGAGCGAGCTTCAGGATTTCCTCGCCAAGGCCATCGAGATGAGTCCCGTAGGGCAGGTCCTTGTGGAGCAGTCGGTGCTCGGATGGAAGGAAATCGAGTTCGAGGTGATGCGCGACTGCGCCGATAACGTGATAATGATCACCTCGATGGAAAACGTGGATCCCATGGGCGTCCACACGGGGGACAGCATGGTGGTGGCGCCGTCCCAGACGCTCACCGCCCCCGAGTACGCCGATTTCGTAAACCTGTCGAAGCGCATAATCCGCAAGATCGGTATAACCGGCGGCGGAGCGAACATACAGTTCGCGCAAAATCCCGACGACGGCAGGATAGTCATAATCGAGGTCAACCCGCGGCTTTCGCGCAGCTCGGCGCTGGCGTCCAAGGCCACCGGGTTCCCCATCGCCAGGGTAGCCACGAAGCTTGCCGTGGGGCTTACTCTGCCGGAGGTCATGAACCAGGTTACCGGCAGGACATCCGCGTTCTTCGAGCCGGCCGTGGACTACTGCGTATTCAAGATATGCCGATTCACCTTCGAGAAATTTCCGCAGGCCGAAAGGGTGATCAACACATCCATGAAGGCGGTCGGCGAGGCGATGGCGATAGGCAGGAACTTCAGGGAGGCGCTTCAGAAGGGCATCCGCTCGATCGAGATCGGCCGCTACGGCCTGGGCTCGGACGGGAAGGACAAGATATCCGACGCCGAGCTGGCCAGGCCGAACGAGAACCTGGTGCGGGGAATCAAAGACAAGCTGAGGGTGCCGAACGACGAGAGGATATTCTACATACGCTACGCGCTCAAGATGGGTTTGAGCGTGGACGAAATATACGAGCTCTCCAGGATAGATCGTTGGTTCGTAGACAACGTGAAGCAGCTCGTCGAGATGGAAGACCGCATACGCCGCCACCGCCGCCCCAGCCCGTCCGACCCGATCTCGATACCGAAGGACCTTCTGCTGAAAGCCAAAAAGGACGGATTCTCGGACAGGCAGCTCGCCTTCCTGCTCGGCACGACGGAACGAAAGCTGCGGACTTACAGGAAGAAGCTGGGCATCGTGCCTACGTTCAAGCTGGTGGATACGTGCGCCGGCGAGTTCGCCGCCGCCCGCCCCTATTACTACTCGACCTACGAAACCATGGACGAAAGCGCGCCCTCGGATCGCAAGAAGGTTATGATACTCGGCGGAGGTCCGAACAGGATCGGCCAGGGCGTCGAGTTCGACTACTGCTGCTGCCACGCCTCCTATGCCCTTAAGGAGGAAGGCATCGAGAGCATAATGGTCAACTGCAATCCGGAGACAGTCTCCACCGATTACGATACTTCCGACAAGCTCTACTTCGAGCCGTTGACGGTCGAGGACGTGATGAACATCGTGGACGTCGAGCGGCCCATTGGGGCGATCGTCCAGTTCGGAGGCCAGACGCCGCTCAACATATGCAGGGACCTGGAAAAATACGGCCTCGAGATCCTCGGGACGTCCACGAAGTCCATAGACGTCGCCGAGGACAGGGAGAAATTCCGCCGGTTGCTGATCGAGATGAAGCTCCCGCAGCCCGAGAACGGCACAGCCACCTCGGTGGAAGGAGCGATCAAGGTCGCGAACCGAATAGGCTATCCCGTCGTCGTGCGGCCGTCTTACGTCCTCGGCGGAAGGGCGATGGAGATCGTCTACGACGACGACGCCATGAAGGATTTCGCCTCGCGCGCCGTGGAGGCCGCGCCGGACGCTCCTATACTGATAGACAAGTTCCTCGAGGACGCGATCGAGGTTGACGTGGACGCCGTGTGCGACGAGGAGACATGCGT
>CALKMO010000196.1 GCA_937991785.1 uncultured bacterium
CGCTTTTCATATCTGCATCTCCGTGGCTCGGAGCGGCCGGGATCCTTCGCTGCCGCTCGCGGCGATCCAATATGTCTCCCGGTCTTCGCCCCCATTTTCCATGCGCTTCGGGCCGGCCGCAAGACGCTTCGGGGCCCGGAGTGATGGCCGGTTAGGAGAACCGGCCCGGTCTGGGACGGGCAAGAAGGGGGCGGAAAACAAAGCGTCGCCGCCGGAAGGGCTGCTTTCTTCGAATCGCTCCTGTCGGAGGGAGGGCATGATGGGGGCGGTTAGCCGAGCCGGGGATCTCACAGGCGCGTCCCACCCTTAACCTATCTTGCAGCGTAATGCACGGTGGAACAAGCGATCGGCTGTCTTCCCTGGATCCGACCGAGTTGCCTCAAAACAGCAAGAAAATCCAGAAACTTCGGCATCTCGGTCCATTCCCGGGCGGACAGGACCGGGGTATATTCCCGAAAGAGATCTAAGTTCCGGCGACCGCATGCCGGTCGCAGCGGCCGGCCGGAGACCATATACGGGGGGATTTAACGGATGCGTTCCGAAAAGAAGCGTCCCGATCCGGCGGTAGAGTCCCTGCCGATCTATGGCAAGTTCGACCTCATAGTGGCCGGGGGCGGAGTTTCAGGGATTGCGGCGGCCGTTTCGGCTGCGCGTGGTGGCATGGATGTGCTGCTGATCGAGGAAGGCGCTTCGCTGGGCAGGGAGGTTTCAGCCTGCTTCCGAATACACACCCGCGGCGCGGAGGACGGATGGGCCGCCGAGGTTCTAGAGCTGCTAGGCCGCGCGAACGCCTATCGGGATGGATGCATGGACGCATCCGCGGCCGCAATCCTCTTCGACAGGCTTGTCTTGGAAGCCGGACGTATAAGGCTTGCGCTGAAGGCATTTCCTCATCAGGCGGTGTGCGAAGGCGGGCGGGTGAACGGCGCGGTCTTCGCGTCTAAGGCCGGCCGGATGGTTGCGATGGCGCCAATGGTGTTGGACGCAACAGAGGAGGGATATGTCGCGGCATCCGCCGGAGCCGAGGCGCTACCGGCGTTCCCGCCCGGCCCTGACGGCGAATACGCGTTTCTGATGGCGTTCGTCGGCGAAGGGGACGCGCCGGACGAGATCGTTATCCCCGATGGAAGCCCCCATGCCGGGGCGAAGGCGCGGATATTGCGCACGCTATGGCCCGGCGAGCGCTTGGTGATGTTTGATGTCAGCGCGCCGCAGTCGGATGCCTCGAACCGCAACAGGCGGTCGCGGGTTGAACTCGCGGCGCGGGAACTTGCCGTCGAGTTCGCATCGATCCTGAAGTCTTCAATCCCCGCCTTTTCCGGCTCCGCGATGACTGCGAGCGCCTGGAGGGCGCGGCTCAGGCCGGCGGTTCAATACAAGGGCAGGCGCGACGGGAACGAAGGCGGCATCTTATGCGAAGCGATTTGCGCCGGAGGAAAGAGGCGGAGCATATCGCGCGGGGCTGTAAGGCCGCACGGTATAGAGGGGTTGCTGCTGGCTTCGCCGGCGGCGGATATCGGCGCCGAGGCCGCGGAGGCGCTGGCCGATTTTGCGGACGCGGCGCTGTTAGGCGAGAAGGTCGGCAGATTATGCGCTGGCATGGCGGTCGGTGCGGGAAGGTAATGCTCAGCCGACGGACGCAAGGCGGCGCCATGCGGTGCAAGCCATGCAAGCCGTCGAGGTTTACGGTGGGATGCCGTACGCGGGCGGACGCCATGGAAGATCTCGAAGGCGCACATGCACCCATCATGCGGGACGACGCCGCCGGTCGCGGAATTTAAGGGTGTGCGGGAACGCGCAGGTTCTGGAGAGGGAGGTACGATGCCATGGCTGGCGCCGGATGGATCTTGCGGGAGGTTGCGGCAGGGACAAGGCCGGACCGTCCGGCGGTTCCTGTTATCGGTGGAGATTTGTTCGTCGAGAACGGATACGACGTGGTGGTGGCGGGCGGAGGCACCGCCGGGCCTTTCGCGGCCATCGCCGCTGCCCGCCAGGGCGCAAGGACGCTGCTGCTGGAACCGACGAACTTCCTCGGCGGCATCGGCACCGGCGGCGCCATACAGAGCTATTACCACGGGATCTCGGGGGCGTTGCAGCGGGAGATAGATCGAGCGGTAGACGAGATCAGCGCGAAGATCGGCGGCAAGCCAGCCTCTGGGTTCGATCCGGAGGCTAAGAAGTACGTTTTGCAGAAGGCCTGCTTGGAGGCCGGGGTCGAGGTGCGATATTTGGCGGCGGCGGTCGGCGCGCTGATGGATGGGGACGCGGTGCGCGGTGTGGCCGTTGCGGACGCGGCTGGCCGCTACGCGGTAACTTGCAAGGTCGCAATAGACTGCACCGGCGACGGGGACTTGGCCGCGGCGTGCGGGGCCGAGTTCGAAATCGGCCGCGATGGCGACGGATTCCCGCAGCCGTACTCGCTGACGCCGGGCGTCCTTCGCAGCGGCGCGATATCGCACCTGAACTTCGACGCCGGCTGGGCGGATCCGACGGATCCGGACGATCTTACTCGGGCCCACCTCGAAGGCAGATCCAGGCTCCATAGAGATGGCCCTTTACCCCCGGAAGAACGCAACCTGTACCTCGCAGGGATCCTGGGGGTGCGCGAGAGCCGGCGGATCGTGGGCGACTACATGTTGACTCTGGAGGATCTTCTGAACGGCCGCCGCCGGAGCGACATAGTGATGCGGACGCGGGCGCATTACGACAACCACGCACCGGACTACGAAAACGAGTCGCTCGATGCCCGCATCTTGGTGGTGGCTTTGTACGGGTGGCCGGTGATGCTGGAGTGCGACGTTCCCTACGGATGCCTTTTGCCCAAGGGCGTGGATGGATTGCTTGTGGCTTGCCGCGCCGTCTCGGCTACCCACGATGCCGCGCAGTGCTTCCGCATGCAAAGGGACATGCAGCAGCTCGGCGAGGTTGCCGGCAGGGCGGCCGCGCTGGCCGCCGCGCGCGGCATATCCCCCCGCTGGCTTCCGGTCGAATGGCTCCAAGACGTACTCGTGGCATCGGGCGGATTGGCCGCGACGGTCAGAGCCGCCGGGCGCGTTGGCGGAGACAGGCCGCCGGCAAAGGATCCGAAGGAACTCGTTTCCGATCTGGCCGGCCCCGGCCGCCGCGAAGCGATGGTCGAACTGTACCGCCTCGGTGCCTGCACCCGCGATGCCGTACGCGCCGCGATGGATCATCCGAACGCCTCCGTAAGCCGGGATGCCGCGATCCTGCTCGCCCTCCAGCGCGACGCCTCCGTCCTTGACCGTATTCTTGCCATTCTAAGGGACAAGATAGACGATGCTCCGAAAACCGGCTCCCGCGCCTTCCCGCGTTGGTACGGGGCCATAGTTTGCCTCGAGGTGTTGCGCGATAAACGAGCCGTTCCGGCGCTAGTCGAAACGCTCGATACGCCGGGGATAAACGTGCACGCCGCCGGACTGATCATCAAGGCGCTCGCGGCCATAGGCGACCGATCGGCTTTGCCGGCTGTCAGGAGAGCCTTCGACAGAACCGACTTCGCCGACATGCGAAGCCCGATGCAGGTATCGAGCGGCGGCAGGTGGAAGCCAAGCGTAGTCGCTGACTGGACATGGAGCATCCGCATCGGAGCGGTCGCGGCGGCGGCCGACCTGGGCGACATTTCTTTGCTGGATCGGATACGATCTTACGCATCAAGCGATCATGCATGCATCCGGCGATATGCCGAAAAACATCTCGCGAGACTGAACCTGGCAAGACGCATATCGTAAAATCCGAGACCCGCGCGGCCCCCTAAGCAAGGCTGTTGGATATGAGGAGCGTAGACTTCGGGCTTGCGCCGGTCTGTGTGCCGTATCTGCGGCGCAGATGTTCCCCCGCGCGCTCAGACGCCGCATCCGGACGCCGCCTCGCGGCGTATCGCCGCATTGCCCAGAACTCTGCGCCCCACCCGCTGCTGCGCCATGCGCGAGTTGTCGAAGGTTCCTTTATGCTGTTTGAGGCGGCCTCCGGTCTTGAGCAAGATGGCCGGCTGAAGGCGCGGCTGAAACTTTCTTGGCCTTCGCATCCTTGCCTCAGAGAAAGGGCTGGGGAAGGATATGAATGACGGATACGAATGCCGAACGCAAAACTGACTTTTGCGTTCTTCGACGATATGCTCTGGGATAGCCTTCACTCTGCCCGTCCTCGGCGCCGTGCCTGGCGCTCGCGGCCTGCTTCCGCGACCGGCTGTTGAAGCGTTCGGTCCGTCGGGTATTGTAGGTTGTTTAACAGACCTGCGTAATCTCGTAAGATGTGCGGCCTTTTCCCGGCGCGGTCTGAAGTCGGGGGGGCGGGTTTGCGGACGCCGGCCGGGATACGGAGCATACAGGACGTCAAAAGTGGAAAGGCGTCCTGGAGGGCAGGCATAATGGCGCGCGGGTGTGCCTTGTGTTTCGATATGGATGGTTTGCTTGTAGAGACCGAATCCATCCATATGGAGGCGCACGTCGTGGCGCTCGGGAGGCGGGGTATCAAGTGCGATGCGGAGATGTTCGCCGCTTTCGTGGGGTTGCCGGTGATGGAGACTGCCGCTGAGATAAAGAGGAGGTTTTCGCTGGATGCGAGCGTTGGGGAGCTGGTGGCGGAACAGGAAGATGCATTTCTCGACCTGCTTGCCGACAGGCAGCTCTGCCCGATGCCCGGCGTACGCGAGTATCTCAGGGAGGCGAAGGCGCGCGGGGTGCCTATGGCGGTGGTTACCAGCAGCGCATCGAGGATAGCTGAAGCCGCGCTTTCGAAGCTTCTCGATGCGCTCGGCGCGCCGCTCTTGTCGCCGTCGGATTTCTTCGCGGCTATGGCGTTCGGCGACGAAGTAGCTAGGCGCAAGCCAGATCCCGATATCTACCTGCTGGCGGCCGAAAGGTTGCGGGTCGAGCCTTCGCATTGTCTGGCTTTCGAAGATTCGCCGGCCGGCGTGGCGGCGGCCAAGGCTGCCGGGATGCGATGCGTCGGGGTGCCTTCGCAGTATGTGCCGAGGGCGGCCATGGCCGGGGCCGACGCGGTCTACGTGACTCTGAGGGAGGCATTCCTGGCGGGCGAATGGCCCGCCTGAGCGGCATGAGGCCGGAAGGGCGAAGACGGAAGGACGAGGGGGCGCGCAACCTGATCGCGGTACTCGCTCGGGCGGGAGCCGAAGGTCGCTGTCATTTAGCCTCTCTTGCCGTTAACGGCGGAAGGGGATATTGGGGAATGGGGCTAGAACTTTGAGGGCGGATCCTTCGGGACGGCGAGCCTGGTGCCGCGATGAGGATCGGTCCGTCAGGGGCGCTCTGATGTTGTAAATACGGTTGACGGTGTAGGCGGCTGACAATAGTCAGGGCGGGTGCCATCGCGAAGACGGAACGTACTCCCTGCCGGTGAAGGCGGAGGAGGCGGCCGGCGCATCGTATGGATTTGAGAGGTCAGAGCATGGAACTCGAGCTCCGCGGCGAATTCATCGGCTCTTGGAAGAAATATTTCCCCGGGGCCGAACTGCCCATAGTGTTTTTCTACTCGGCGGACCCCGGCGATGCCGAGCCGGCGAAACCGTCGGTCGGCAAGGCACACAGGTGCGTGATGGCCGATCTTGCAAGGGTTCGGCGCGGGGCTTCGCTTTATTTTGAAGAGGCGTCGCTTGGTTGTCCGGGGGCGCGGCGGTATTTCGGGTTCCGCACGGAACCGATGCCGGAATTCCGCCATTTTCTTTCCGCCGGCATACCTGGCAGGTTGGAGGGCGAAAGGTACAAGAAGACGCCCGAACTGGTGGACGCGATGGTGCGCGGGCAGCCCGAGTTCAAGGCGCCGGCCAAGTTCATAACGTTCAAGCGTTGGAACATGATCGGCGCGGCGGATTCGCCAGAGGCCGCCGTATTCTTCGCCGCTCCGGACGTATTGGCCGGCCTGTTCGCGCTTGCCAACTTTGACGAAGAGTGTGCGGATGCGGTTCGATGCCCGATGTCATCCGGTTGCGGGGCGATCGTGCGGCTGCCGTACTTGGAAGCTCGATCGCCGAACCCGAAATGCGTGCTCGGCATGTTCGATGTCTCCGCGCGGCCCTTCGTGGAGGAGAACGTGCTGTCTTTCGCGGTTCCGATGGCGAAGATGGCGCGAATGATCGGGGACATGAAGGAAAGCTTTCTCATAACGAAGTCCTGGGCGAGAATCAAAGCCAGGATCTCCAGCGCGGCGGCGAAGAAGTAAACCCCTTGGCGATGCCGGCAGATGCGGTAGGGACGCAAAGCGTCGGCGGGGGAGGAAGGGGAGGGTTCCGGTGAAATATGCCGTGATATGTCCCGACGGGGCGGCGGACAGACCGCTCAGGGAACTGAAGAACCGCACGCCGATCGAGGCGGCGAACATGCCAAACGCCCGGGCTTTGGCGGCGGAGGGAATAGTCGGGCTCGTACGCCATATTCCGAGGGGTATGGATAGGGGATCGGACGTGGCGTGCATGAGCCTGCTGGGGTACGACCCTGCGAAACATCACACCGGGCGGGCCCCGCTTGAGGCCAAGGCACTCGGCGTGGAACTCGGCCCCGGCGATGTCGCCGTCAGATGCAACCTTGTGACCGTCTGCGACGGGCGCATGGCGGATTTTTCTGCCGGACATATTTCGACGGACGAGGCCCGGATGCTTATGGAGGCGTTGAACGCGAGACTCTCCGACGAGAAAGTCCGGTTCTACCCCGGGGTTAGCTACCGCCACCTGCTGGTTCTGCGAGGCTTCGGCAGGAGGCTCGACGCCAGGTGCGTTCCTCCGCACGACATAACCGGCGGGGATGTCGCGGCGCACGCTCCGAAAGGTCCCGACGCGGATATCCTGCTGCGCCTGATGGAGGAAAGCGCCCGGATATTCGAAGCGCACGACGTCAACCGCGTCCGCGTTGACCTGGGCGAACCGCCTGCCACTCAGATATGGCTGTGGGGACACGGCATGCGGCCGGATATTCCTTCATTTCGCGAGGCGACGGGGCTGTCGTGCGCCTGCATCAGCGCGGTGGCCTTGGTGAGGAGCCTGGCGATGTATGCGGGCATTGAAGTCCTGGACGTTCCAGGCGCCACCGGTTACATAGACACGGATTACGAGGCCAAGGGCAGGCACGCGATCGAGGCCTTGAATCGGTTCGACATGGTGTTCGTGCACGTCGAGGCGCCGGACGAATGCGGCCACAACGCCGACGTGCTAAACAAGGTGAAGTCGCTCGAGGCCATAGACAGGCACATAACAGGGCCGCTGGCGGAGGCGGCCCGCGGCTTTGGGGACCGCAGGATCCTTATATGTCCCGACCATGCCACGCCGGTGTCGCTGCGCACGCACTCGGACGAGCCGGTCCCTTTCTTGGCTTTCGGTTCCGGCATAAACGTTTCCAGGACTGGGGCGCGGTTCTCCGAAAGCGCTGCAAAAAATAGCGGCATCATGTATGATCGCGGCCACGAGCTCCTGCTTGAACTGATACGCGGGTTCGGGGACGGTTCCGTGGGCCGCGGCCGGACAAGCAAGGCGGCTGGCGGGCTGTAGGGCGGGACTCGGGGGGAGGCGGCTAGGCGCTGAAAGACGCATCATCGCCGCGCAGGAGTGGAGGCCGTTATGGAGATCAAGGGCGTTTCGGTGATCGCGTTCGTATTCAGACAGCAGGGGAATGCCGTGCAGTTTCTAATGCTGAAGCGGACCAAGGAGCGCGGGGGCTTCTGGCAATCTGTATCCGGCGCGATAAAGGACAGGGAGACTGCGGCGCAGGCTGCGATGCGCGAAGTCGAGGAAGAAACCGGCCTCCGCCTGAGGCGGTATGTCGTGGCGGACGCGGTAAACGTCTTCTACAAGGAGGCTGAAGACACGATCTACGTCGAACCTGTCTTCGGCATAGAGGTGGGGGAGGGCAAAGTGGTCTTGTCGCCGGAGCATATCCTGTTTCGATGGTGTTCACCCGAGGAAGCGATGGCGCTGCTTCCGTTCGAAGGGAACAGGGCGGCCCTCAAGGCGGTGTGCCGGACGATCGGAGCGCCCATCGAGGCGGCGGCCGCGCCCAAGGGCGGGGAACGAGCGGGGACGGGAGGTCCGTCGGCCACCGGCGGCTTGAAGAAATGAAAGACTCTAAGGATTCCAAGTCGGGACGGACCCGGGCCGCCGAGGCCGATGGTTCTCCTCAGGCGGGCGAGCGCGTTTTGGTGTACGACACGACGCTCCGCGACGGGGCGCAATCCGAGCACGTTTCGTTTTCGCTCGAGGACAAATTGGACATAGCCCGCTGCCTGGACGAGATAGGAGTGGATTTCATAGAGGGCGGATGGCCTGGCAGCAATCCGAAAGACCTCGAGTTCTTCGAAGTAGCCAGGAAGATGCGGTTCGTTAACGCGAAGATCGCTGCCTTCGGGAGCACCAGGCACGCCGGAGTCGCGTCCGACAAGGACGAAAACCTGAGACTTCTGGCGGGATCGGGCGCTCCGGCTTTGACCATATTCGGCAAGAGCTGGGATCTCCACGTCCGCAGCGCCCTCCGTACTACGCTTCAGGAAAACCTGGACATGATCCGATCGTCGCTGAAGTTCCTGCGGCCGCACTGCGAAGTGCTCGTTTATGACGCGGAGCACTTCTTCGACGGGTTGCGGGCGAATGAACGCTACGCGCTGGACACGCTGAGGGTCGCGGAGGAGGCCGGCGCCGACTGGATAGTCCTGTGCGATACCAACGGGGGTTCGCTGCCCGAGCAGGTCGAGTACGGTGTGGAGAAGGCTCGCGAGGCGGTCCGGACTAAACTCGGGATCCACACCCATAACGACTCCGGTCTGGCCGTCGCCAACGCCTTGGCGGCGGTCCGCAGGGGATGCCGTCAGGTTCAGGGGACGATAAACGGGCTGGGCGAGAGGTGCGGCAATGCGGACCTTACGACCGTAGTGCCGGCCTTGGTCCTCAAGATGGGTTTCCGCTGCCTCGGCGAGGGCGGCCTTCAAGCCATGACCCAGACCAGCCGCTACGTGTGGGAGGTCGTCAACCTGCCGGCGAGGGACAATCAGCCCTTCGTCGGCAGAAGCGCCTTCGCGCACAAGGGCGGGGTGCATGTATCGGCGATCCTCAGGAACGCGAGTACATACGAACACGCGGATCCGGCCGCGGTAGGCAACGAGCGGAGGTTTTTGGTCAGCGAGCTTTCAGGGCGGAGCAACCTGCTGGCGGTGGCCGGAGAAAAATTCGGCCTGGCCGACAGGCCGGACAAGATGCGGCAGGTTCTTGAGCAGGTCCGCCGGAAGGAGGCGCAGGGGTACGCCTACGAGGCGGCGGACGCTTCGCTCGAAATACTCATCCGCAAGGTCTTGGGCACGCATAAGACGTTTTTCAAGCTGCTCGGTTTCCGCGTCATCGTGGATGTCCGCCAAGACGGCACGGAGATGTGCGAGGGGACGATCCGGATCGAGGTCGGAGGCGAGCAGGAGCATACCGCATCCGAAGGTAACGGCCCGGTGAACGCCCTCGACGGGGCGCTGCGCAAGGCGCTGTACAGGTTCTACCCCGAGCTGAAGGATGTGACTCTGGCGGATTACAAGGTCCGCGTCATAAACGCCAAGGCGGCCACGATGGCGAAGGTGTTGGTCCATATAACCTCGACAGACGGCCGGCACAGATGGACCACCGTCGGCGCGTCCGAAAACATACTGGAGGCTTCGTGGATAGCGCTCGTAGATTCGGTGGAATACAAGCTGATGCGCGAGCGCGAGAACGGAACGGCCGGGAAAGGCGCAGGGACCGAGCGCGGCGGCGCGACCGCCGGGTAAGGGCGGAGTCCACCCGCCGCTTCCGTGCCGGGGCGTCCGACTGGCTGGCGGTGCGTTCCGCCGCCGAGGTCCATCGCTTTTTCGAGTCCGGCTTCTGTTCGGAACGCCGCACGGAGGTATCTTTTGCAGAGGTTTATTGCCGGTTTTTTCGGAACGGGGTTAGTACCCTTCGCTCCCGGCACTGCTGGAACGGCAGCGGCCATGGCGCCGTGCGCGGTCGCTTTCATGGTGCGCCCGGACTGGAACGGCTGGCTGCCGGTCAGGCTGGCGATATTGGCCTTGGCGCTTGCATGCTCGGCGGCGTGCGTCCTGTTGGCTCCGGCGGCTGAGGCGCGGGCGGGCAGGCGGGATCCGCCCGAGGTGACGGTGGACGAGGCTGCCGGCGCATATCTCGCCGTCGGCCTTGCGCCGTCTATTGATCCGCTTATACTGTTTCCGGTCCTTTTCGTGGCGTTTCGGGCTTTGGATATATTGAAGCCGGCGGGCATCCGGCGCTTGCAAGAGCTGCCTTCGGGTTGGGGCATACTTATGGACGACTTGGCGGCCGGCGCGGCGTCGGCCGCGGCCGCTTGGTGCGCATACGCCGCGACTGGTTGACCGATAGTGATCGGCAACCTGATATCGCTGCGACGGGTTTGGCGGGGTTGGGCGGGCGTGGAGCAAGAAAGGAAGCGTACGAGCCAAAGAGGCACGAGGAGGCCAACGGGCCGGGCCGGATCCGTCGGCGGCACGCCGCCCGGAGGCACGCCTGTCGGCGGCGCCAGGCATGGCACCCCGGGAAAGGGTACGGCCAAGACGGCGCCGATCGCTTCCGTCCGGCCTGCGCCGTCTTCATCCGCCAGCCGAATGACTGCGGTCCTGGCCAGCAAGACATCCGGCGCGGGCGTCGAGGCCCGGCCGGGACGGAGAGACGTCGGCGCGGAGATCGGAGCGCTGAAACGCCAAGGCATGTCGTTGGCCGTAAAGTTCAGCCTCTGCATATCAGCCCTGGTCCTTATCATATCGGTCCTATTCGGCCTGGTGGCCATAAAGCTGTTCCAGAACAAGGTGCGGCAGGAGATCATATTGAGCGGCGAGCAGCAGATACTTATGTTGGCTTCTCTCGGGCGCAAGGCGTTCTCGGAGGTTCTGGATGAAAGGGCGGGCCCCGAGGAAACGGAACGTCGGCGGAGATATTACGCAGGCGAACTCAAGCGCCTGAACGCCGACAATTCGGGCCGACTTCTCGACGCGGCAGTCGTGACCAAAACCACCCCCCGCAGAGTGGTCATCTCGATGTACAACGAGCCGATCGAAGGGTCCCTGGATCCTCCGCGGCCGCCGTCTCCGAACCTGGTCTACGGACGGTCCGAGGATGTCACGGTTTGGAAGGGGGAGTACGCCAGGATCGGCCCGAGGAAGCGCGCTTTGTACTTCAAGACCGACCTTCGGGACCACCCGGCCGTCGCCTACCTCATACTTTCGACGGAAGAGGTCGAACAGGAGGTCAAGGGGCTGATGGTGAGCGTCGCCCTGTTCGGTCTGCTTTTCGTGGCGGCCGGCGTGGCGCTGTCGGTATGGCTGGCCGGTCTGATCACCAATCCGATCAACATATTGGTGCGCGACATGGACATAGTCTCGCGCGGGGACATGGATCACGAGGCGCGGCCGCATTCGTCCGACGAGATCGGTCTGCTCGCGGTAGCCTTCAACCGCATGACCCGGAACCTGAAGGAGGCGCAGGAGAGGCAGAGGGAAGCGGACAGGATCAATAGCGAGCTGAACATGGCGAAGGAGATCGCGGCGAGCCTGCTGCCTACCAAGATCCCGTCCATGCCCGGCTACGACATCTTCGCCACTTACGTGTCCGCCAGGGAGGTCGGAGGCGATTACTACGACTTCATCCCCGTGGACAGGACGCACCTCGCCTTCGTCGCGGCCGACGCCTCAGGCAAGGGCATCGGCGCGGCGCTTATCATGGCCAATGCCAGGGCCGCGCTGCGGATGCTATGCGTCGGAAACCTTTCCGCCGCCGAGGTCCTTTCCAAGACGAACGCCGTCGTGTTTCGCGACATAAAGCGCGGCACGTTCATCACCGTCTTCTACGCCCTGCTCGACGTGCCCAACCGCGAACTCACAGTCTCGTCGGCCGGCCACGACCCGATGATAGTCTACCGGGCGGCGACGGGAAGGTGCGAGTCCTACAATCCCAACTGCGTCGCCATAGGCTTCGATCCCGGCCCGATATTCGACAGAAACGTAAAGGAAGAGAAGGTGCGGTTGAACAAGGGCGACCGCGTGGTGCTGTATACTGACGGCGTGGTCGAGTGCATGAACGAGCGGAGCGAGCAATGGGGGTTCGAGAACCTCAACGCTTTCGTGCGCGAACATGCAAACATGAAGTCCAGGGATTTCGTCCGGGCGCTCGAGCGTGCCCTGGCCGAGCACCAGGGGAGCGCGGAGCAACATGACGACATCACGATCGTTACGTTCAGGGTCGAATGACGTCTCCGGCGAGAGGCGTGCGGGGAAGGGGGGCGGCGCGGAGCGCCGGGCCGAGACGGTCCGCCGCGAGATCGTCGTCCCCAACGATACAGCCTGCTTGCGGGTTGTGCGCAAGGCCGTCGCCGAGGTGATCGCGGCGGGCGGGTTCCCTCGCAAGGATGCCAACCTGATAGCCCTATCGGTGGACGAAGCGCTGGCCAACATAATGGAACACGCCTATGCCGGTTGCGGCAGGGGAGAGAAAGAGATAGAAATAATACTGGAGGCGGATCCGGATAGGTTCGAAGTCGTCATGTACGATTCGGGACGGGAGTTCGATCCGTCGAGAGTCCCGGAAGTGGATATCGAGGAACACGTCAAGGCGGGCAGGAAAAACGGCTTGGGTCTCTTCCTTATGCGCCAGATAATGGACGAGGTCAATTACTCGTTTCAGCATAACGTCAGGAACCGCCTTCAGATGGTAAAGTTCGTTGACAGCGGGCGCCGGGGGGCTAAAAGGAAAAGCGGGTAGCGGCCTCCATGGGAAGGCGGGCGGCGGGAAAGGAGCGTCCATGGATTTTTCCATCCAGGTCGAGACCGTGGACCGCGACATAGCGATGGTCCGCGTTACCGGCTTCTTAGACGCCCATACCTTCGAACAGCTCGAGGAGACCATCTCCGACCTGTTCGGCAAGGGGTTGTACAAGATCGTAGTGGACCTGGAGAAGGTTGAGTATATATCCTCGGCCGGTGCCGGCGTCTTCATAGGCGCGTTGTCCGAGTCGCAGGAGAACGGGGGCAACATAATCCTGCTCAACCCGACAAGCAACGTCCGGGAGGTCTTCGACCTGCTCGGACTGTCGCAGATATTCAACGTGGTTGACGATCCTAAGGCGGCCATCGCCGCCTTCACATGATGGGGCGCCTTCAAGGGATAAGAACGGAGGAACGTCCGGCGGGCGGACATGCCGGTTTGCTCGCGGCATGGCGTGGTCGCGGCGCAGCCGGCGGGTGGCTCGCGGCGCAGCAAGCCCTGGACGGACGCCGAAGGCGCATCCCGCGCGCCGGCCTGCAGCTGGCATCCCACGCGCCGGCCGGCCCGACGGAGGGAATGCCGTGCCTACCATACGCGTGCTGCCCGAGGCGGTAAGGTCTAGGATTGCCGCCGGCGAGGTCATCGAGCGCCCGGCCAGCGTCGTAAAGGAGCTGGTCGAAAATTCGCTCGACGCAGGCGCATCCGGCGTGAACGTCGAGTTCTCGGCCGGCGGCCTGCCTTTTCTGATGGTAGCCGACGACGGTTGCGGGATGTCGCCGGAAGACTTGGCCGTTTGCGTGGACAGGCACGCCACGAGCAAGCTGGACGATGCGGAGGACATATATAGGATAACTACGCTCGGATTCCGCGGCGAGGCTCTGCCGTCCATAGGATCGGTGAGCCGCATGAGGATCGCCTCGCGCGAAAGGGGCGCCCCGCCGGATGCGCCGGCCTTCGCCATCGAGGTCGCGGGCGGCGAGAAGGGGAATGTGGCCCCCTGCGCCTTGGCTTACGGTACGCGCGTGGAAGTAAGGGACCTCTTCTTCAACACGCCCGTGCGAGCCAAGTTCCTCAAGTCGGAAGCGGCCGAGGCGGCTGCGATCGCCGAGACCGTTACCCGCCTGGCGCTCTCGCGCCCCGATATCGCCTTTTCCCTATCGCGCGACGGCAGGGAGCTGCTGAGGACGCTTGGCAACGCTTCGTTGGAGGACGCCATAGCGGCGTGTTTCGGGGACAGTACGCTCTCGGGACTCCTCCCGGTTCGAATCGAAGGCCCGGCCGGCGCTGCCATCGAAGGGTTCATCTCCAAGCCCTCGTTCCACAAACCCAATCGCGGTTGGATATATTTCTTCGTCAACGGACGCGCCGTGCGCGACAGGCTGATGGCTTCGGCCCTGGAGGAAGCCTACAGGGGGCTGCTTCCGCTCCGCCGGCATCCCGCCGCCTTCCTGCGCCTGGACATCGAGCCTTCAGAAGTGGATGTGAACGTCCATCCGGCGAAGACCGAGGTGAGATTCCGGAACCCGGGGATGATATTCGCGACGATCCAGTCAGCCGTCAGAAACGCGATGGCGCCGCCGCGCCCTCTCCCTATATCTGACGCGAAGGGCCTTGCGTCTTCGAAGAAGGATGCCGAATCGAAGCAGGCCGAAGGCGGGCTTTTTGATGCGGGGAGCCGACCCGAGGCGATGGGAGGATCGCGGGTGGCGGATGCCTCCAGGTCCTGCGACAGGCCGCCGCGCTTTAGCGCGGCACGGACGTTCGATCTGTGGGCGGGAGAGCGAGTCGTCGGGCCTCCCCGTGCGCTAGTTTCGGAAGCTCCGCCGAAGTATCGGGCGGAGGGATCCGGGCCGCCGGCTGAGATGGCGCCGGCCGGCATCCGGGAATCATCGCGGCCTGCCAGCGAACCGCCGACGGCGGGCGATCCCGGCGCGGCGGATATTCCCGCCGGCCGGCCTGCCGCGGCTGAGGATTTTCGCATCGTCGGACAGGCAGGCGGCGCCTATATCGTTTTCGAGGACGCAGAGGGATTGCGCATAGCCGACCAGCATGCCATCCACGAACGGGTGTTGTTCGAACGGTTCCGGCGGAAGGCCGCGGGCGGGAAATGGGATATCCAAGGTCTGCTGATCCCGATAACGGCGGAAGTGTCTCCTGAAGCCGCGGCCATATTGCCTGAAGCGGCCGATCTTCTCGGGACGCTGGGCTTCGACGTGGAGCCTTTCGGGCCGAGGTCTTTGCTCATCCGCGGCGTTCCGGCTGCGGCTGGCATGGCCGAGTGCGCCGGTTCGCTCCTGGTGGAGGCCATCGAGAAGTTCGCCTCGGGGCTTCGGACGGACCGCGCCGCTCTTGGCGAAAAAGTCCTCGCCATGATGGCGTGCAAGGCCGCCACCAAGGCTGGAGAGCGACTGACGGACGAGCAGATGCGGGCACTAGTCGCGGACTACAGGGCTACGGTCTCGTCGCGCGGCTTCACCTGCCCGCACGGAAGATCCGTGGCGGTTGAAATCTCGTGGGAAGAGCTTGAGCGCAAGGTTGGACGTTGACGGCGGATCCGGCGGATATTCGGTCGGGCGGCGGGGGCGGACCGCGCGGGCGAACGGGCGATGGACCGGATGGATCGCGAAGCTGTGGGCCGATCGCTGGGCGCATCGGCGCCTCCGGGCATGGCGCTTATTTGACGGCGTTTTTCGGTTTATGGCGGCGTCCGCTTTCGGGGAAAGCGAGGAAGTTCCCGCCGGGAAGGCGACGGCGGAGGCATGGGTCATCCTGGGACCGACCGGTTGCGGCAAGAGCGCCGTGGCGCACCTGCTGGCGGTGCGCACCGGAGCCGAGATAGTTTCCGCGGATTCCATGAAGGTGTACCGCGGCATGGATATAGGGACGGCCAAGCCGTCGCCGAAGGAGCGCGCGGAGGCGCGGTACCACCTTCTGGACGCGATGGATCCGTGGGAGAAACACGATGTCAAGGCGTTCGTTTCCGCGGCCCTTGCCGCGATGGCCGACGCCTCGGCTCGGGGCAAGTCGGTGCTAATAGAGGGCGGCACAGCCCTTTACCTGAAGGCCTTGATGGAGGGAATCTTCGATGGACCGGGGGAGCGCGCTGACCTGAGACGGGTGCTGGAGGATCGCGCCAGGACTGAAGGACCGGCGGCGCTTCATGCGGAACTTGCCGCGGTTGACCCTGTCGCCGCTGCGCGGATATCGCCGGGGGACGCGCGGAGGATCGTAAGGGCGCTGGAGGTATATGCCGCGACGGGAAGGCCTATCAGTTCGCTACAAGGGCAGTTCGGCATGCCGCGCGAGGGATGGCGTTTCAAGAAGGTGGGGCTGGCAAGGCGGAGGGAAGACCTGTACGCCCGCATAAACCGCCGCGTGGACGACATGTTGGCGGCCGGCTGGGCGGAGGAATGCCGGATGTTGGCGGCTAAAGAGCGGCCTCTGTCGGTTTCGGCCGCCCAGGCATTGGGGTACGCCCACATATTTGCCGCGATAAGGGGAGAGATAAGTTTCGAGCGCGCCGCCGAGCTGATAAAGCGCGACACCAGGCATTTTGCGCGGAAGCAGATCACGTGGTACAGGAAGTTCAAGGAAGTGGCGTGGCTGGCGGTCGAGGCGGACGAAGCGCCGGAGGCGACGGCCGAGAGGGCGCTGGCAGCATACGAGGGCAGGATTCAGGATGCGGGGAGAATCGTCCACGGGCCGGAGATCGTTTGAGGTCGGCATCGGCGCGGCAGGTCCATCCGGGACGGCATCTGGGGAGATGCGCCGGCGGGTGGCGGATGCTGTACAGTGCATGGCTTCGAACGCCGAACGGGAGCGCGGCGATTTTCAGGGGCGCGGAAAGCGGCATGGCTGTTGGTCTTAATGCCTGCAATGGTTCAGGCGATGAATCCGGTCGGACGCAGCCGCCTCGGAAAGGGGTTCTGGCGGGCGGTGGAATCGCCGGTATGAGGCGGGCGTTGCGGATCGGGACCCGCGGTTCGCCTCTGGCGCTGGCCCAGGCGGAGGCCGTGGCTGCGGAACTGCGGCGAAAGACGCCCGGCCTTCGGACTGCCCTGGTGCCTATCAGGACGAGCGGAGACGAGAAGCGGTCCGGCCGGCCTCGGTACGGCGGCGGCCGCGCTTCTCCGGGGCCGGCTGCCAGGGGAGCGTTCGTCAGAGAGATAGAGCGCGCGCTGGCCGCCGGCCGGGTGGATGCGGCCGTCCACAGCTTGAAGGATCTGCCCGTGGAACTTCCGCCAGGGCTCGAAATCGCCGCCGTCCCGGCCCGAGAAGATGCCAGAGATTGCCTGGTGTTGCGATCGGGGGCCAGGTTTCCCATAGGGGCGAGGATAGGTACGGGGAGCCGCCGCCGCGCAATCCAGCTCCGGCTTGCCTGGCCGAATGTCAGAACCTTGCCGATCAGCGGGAACATAGGCACTCGCCTTCGAAAGATCGCCTCAGGCGTCGTGGACGGCGCGGTGCTGGCCATGGCGGGCCTTATCAGGTTCGGCCTGATTCGGAGGGTTTTGGCAGGGAAGGCGGCGGGAAGCGGGGGAGGGGAGGGGAGCGAAGGAGGACGGGGTGAAAGCGGCGGCCGCCGTGCGGCGGGGATCGTCATGGGGGCGAGCGCGATCGCGGCCGGCATAGGGAGGAAGCTTCGGAGATACGGCGCAGGAGGCGGATCGCCGCGCTCCGGAACCTTCCGGCACGAAGGCGCGGAATTCCGATGGTTCGCGCTGCCGTTCTCTGTCATGCTTCCGGCGCCTGGGCAGGGAGCGCTGGCCGTCGAGATCCGGTCGGATGACGGCTGGGCGCGGGCGGCGGTAGGCAAGGCGGATTGCCGCGAGGCGTCGCTGGCGGTGGCCGCCGAGCGATCCGCGCTCAGGGCTATCGGTGGCGGCTGCGGTCTGCCCATGGGGGCATACGGCCGTTTCATACGGAGCGGCAAAGTCCGCGGCGGGCCGCGGAGGATGGCGCTGGACGGATTCCTTATGCCGCGGCGCGGCGGACCGAGGCGGGCGAGGGTATCGGGGATCGTCGCGGATGCGGAGAGCGCGGAGGCGTTGGGACGGCGGCTGGCGGATGCCCTGCGCTCCGGCGGTCGCCTTTTCGATGCCGGCGGCGGCCGTTCGCTGCTCAAGGCAAGATGAAGAGCGCGGATTCGGCGGGAAACAGACGACCGGGAGCGCGATCGCTCCTCATCCGCCTTGCTCATGTCTAAGCATTGCGGGGCAACAGTTGTTGGACCCGGCGGCGATCTTCGATCCGGACCAAGCCTTCGCCTGCGGTTGCAGACAAACCTGTTAGGGCCGGCGGGGTTCCCGCCCGGCCGCTCACCACGAGAAACGATCGCACTTCTCGAAATCCTGCCCGTAATTGTTGCTGCAGGAGTAGACGTTGCGGATCGGGAAGGACAAATTAACATGCCGCCGGGCGCAATCGGATTCCGTCCGTTCGTACGGAGGCATATTGAGCGGAGAAAGCCGGAGCTTTTAGGGAAGCCGGGGAGGCGAGGTGGAGGGAGTAGCGGCGTTTCTTTTTCAGGTAGCTCTGTTGCTGGCTTCGGCTCGGCTCTTTGGGGAGCTGTCGCGGCGGCTCGGGCAGCCTGTCGTGCTTGGCGAGCTTGCTGGAGGTATTCTTTTGGGGCCGTCGGCGCTAGGAGCCGCTTGGCCGTCGGCGTACGGGGCTATTTTCGGGAGCGCGTCCGCCGCGGCGAAGCTCGACGTTCTGGCCGATATCGGGCTGGTCTTCCTGATGCTGCTGGCCGGCATGGAGACGGATGTGCGGCTCCTGAGGCGCCTCGGGCGGGCGGCGATGGTCATGTCGCTCATGGGATTGCTGGTGCCGTTCCTGGCCGGCATGGCGCTCGGCGCTCGGATGGATTCGATCGCTGCACCCAAGGGCCGTTTCATCCTATGCCTTTTCCTCGCCACGGCGATGGCCGTTTCCGCCCTGCCGGTTATCGCAAAGATATTGATGGACCTGAACCTTATGCGCAGGGATTTCGGCATGTTGGCGTTGAGCGCAGCCATGCTGGACGATACAGCCGCATGGGTGATGCTGGCCGCCATATCAGGCGTGGCCGTGACCGGGTCCTTTGATGTTCCGTTGATCGCCTGGGTTTTGGTAACGGTCGCCGTCTTTCTCATCGCCGCCCGATACGTCCTCTTCCCCTCTCTCCTGCGGTTCCTGCCGGCTGCGGATCGGTCGTCAGCTGTCCCGAACGGAGGGCTGGTCGCTATGACGGTCGTCGCGTTCTTATGTGCGGCAGTATCGGAGGCTATGCACGTCCACGCGGTCTTTGGCGCTTTCGTGGCGGGGACCGCGATCCGTCAGTGTCCGGGTATCAGGCCGGAGAACATGAGGCGCCTCGAG
Organism: uncultured bacterium; assembly: GCA_937991785.1. Classification (GTDB taxonomy): domain Bacteria; phylum Planctomycetota; class SZUA-567; order H5-PLA8; family CALKMO01; genus CALKMO01. Next base: position 19,124 of record CALKMO010000196.1, read on the forward strand.
GCGGTGGCGGTTTCGCTCTTCGGTCCGCTGTTCTTCGCTTCGATAGGGCTCAAGGTGGATATGAGCCTGCTGCGCGGAGCGGCGCTGCCGGCGGCCATTTTCCTGACGGCCTTTTTGTGCAAGATCGCCGGGTGCCTGATCGGCGGCGCGATCGGACGCCTGAAATTCATCGAATCGCTGGCGATGGGGGCGGCTATGTCCGCCAGGGGAGGGGTCGGGTTGGTGGTGGCCAAGGTGGGCGCCGATCTCGGCATAATAGACGCCGAACTGTTCGCGGCGCTCGTAGCCATGGCCATAGGAACGACGCTTCTGGCATCGGCGATGCTGAAGCTGATAGCGCCGAAGCTGCCGGTCAGCGAGGAGGAACGGCTGCGGGAGAAAGTTCCCCCTGAGAAGTTTCTGCCGGCCGGTCCTCTGCGGATATTGCTTCCGGTGGCGGGCGGCCCGAACGCGCCGTTCGGATGCCATGTGGCCAGCCGGATGTGCTCCAAAGATGGAAGCGTGTGCACTGCTTTGCACGTGGAGACGGAGCGGAGGCCGCTTATCGAAGCCCTTCGGTTCCGCAGGAAGATCGCCGGGTTTGCCGGCGGCGAATATTTCGCTCTCCTGCGCGACGCGGCCGGACCGGCAGCCTCGCGGCTGGCGGTCCGGACCGTCCGGGCTTCCGGCGGGATCATGGAGGCGATATTGGCGGAGGCCGGCAGAGGCTGCGACTTCATTGCCGTGGGAGCCTCCGGCCACAGACATCCGCTTTACGATCCCTTCATATCGGAGCTGGTCAGAAAGGCTCCCTGCCACGTAATGATATTCTCCGGCGGACCGGCGGCCGAATCGGAGTTGCGTTCGGGCGGCGGCTT
>CALKMO010000197.1 GCA_937991785.1 uncultured bacterium
CTGATAAGGGCGCCGGGAAGGCCGCCTCGGTATCGAAACAGCCTGATGCGGAGAAGACCGGCGGAAAGAAGGCCGCGCATGAGGCTGGAGGTGGCAAACAGGACGGAGGGGAGAAAGCTAAAATCGAGAAGGCCGCCAAGCCTAAAAAAGAAGGGAAACCCGCTGACGAAGGCTCCGGAGAGCAAAAATCCAGGAAGGGCGAGCTGGTTTTGGAGGAAGGGAAACCTCGAGGTCCGAAGGAACCTCCGCGGCTTTTGGTGAAATATCGCAAGGAAGTTTTGCCCAAGTTGAAGGAAAAATACGGCCGCAAAAACGATTTGGCGTGTGCCAGGCTGAAAAAGATATGTGTGAATACGGGGTTCGGCAAGATGCTTGGGGCGACCGCCAACGAAGCCGATAAGACAAAGATAATAGAAGAGACGCTTCGGGATCTGGCGCTGATAACCGGACAGAAGGCGGTGATAACGCTGGCCAGGAAGTCAGTGTCGAACTTCAAGGTGCGCAAGGGGTTCCGTGTCGGGGCCTGCGTGACCTTGCGCGGGGCCAGGATGTACGAATTTTTCGACAGACTTGTGAGCGTAGCGATACCGAGAATACGCGACTTCAGAGGAATATCGCCGCGATCCTTCGACGGCCGCGGCAATTTTTCGCTGGGACTGCAGGAGAAGACTATATTCCCGGAAGTGGATATGGATAAGGTGAATTACCATCAAGGGCTGCAGATCACCATGGTTACAACGGCGAAGACGGATGAGGAGGCCAGGGATCTGCTAAAGTGGCTGGGCATGCCGTTCAGGGATAACTGAGGGAACCGGGGAAGGCACCGTCGGCGGCGCGGATGCCGGCTGGCGTTTTGATTGCAAGGATAGACGGGGGATGCGATGGCGAAGACGTGCCTGAGAGTCAAACAGCTTCGGCCTCCCAAGTATCGCGTCCGACGATACAATCGCTGTTCGCTCTGCGGACGGCCGAGGGGCTATTATCGGAAGTTCAAGATATGCCGTTGTTGTTTCCGCATGCTGGCGCACCGCGGAGAGATACCGGGCGTCAGGAAGGCGAGCTGGTAGGAAGGATCGGCGGCTCGGAGAATAAGGCCGCGGGAAGAAAGAGAGGATAGGGTCGCTACGGGAAGCGGCGGCGGGAATTGCCGGCAGCTGCGGCGGTAGCGGACAGCGGAGAGATCCGGATGAACTCGACTGATCCCATAGCCGACATGTTGACCGTGATCAGGAATGGAGTGCGGGTCGGGCGTGAAGAGGTGGCCGTCCCGGCATCGAAGATCAAGTTGGCCGTGGCGGAGGTGTTGAGGCGCGAGGGTTTCATCGCGGGGCTCGAAGTGGAGAGGCGCAAGCCGCAGGACATGATAAGGATCCGTCTGAAATACGGCAAGGCCGGGGAAAGCGCGATAACCTCGATCCGCCGCATCAGCAAGCCTGGCAGGAGGATGTACTGCGGCAAGGACGATGTTCAACCGGTGCTGAGGGGGCTTGGCATATCGGTCCTATCCACTTCCAAGGGCGTATTGTCGGATCGCGAAGCCAGGAAGGCGAACGTCGGCGGAGAGGTGATCTGTCAGGTATGGTAGGAGATCGCAGGGCGCCGCGGTGCAGCGCGGCGCCGAAGGAGGCGGCGAGATGTCCCGGATAGGCAGGAAACCGATCCCGATCCCGAAAGGCGTTAGCGTCAATGTGGATGGAAGCAAGATCGGGGTGAAGGGGCCAAAGGGTTCTCTGCAGCTCGAGCTGACTGGGAATGTGTCGGTCCATGTGGACCGGGCCGCCGGAACCGTTCTGGTAAAGCGCGGCTCGGATGAGCGGGAGGACCGTGCGAAGCACGGCCTGTACCGAGCGCTGATAAACAATATGGTCATAGGGGTCACGCAGGGGTTCGAAAAGCGGGTCGAACTGGTGGGGAAAGACTACAACGCGAAGCTCCAGGGGCACAGGTTGCTGCTTAACATCGGTTACAATTCCGAGAACCCGGAGGTCTTCGAGGTGCCGCAGGGTGTGACGGTTACGCTGGCCCCGACTCAGTCGAAGGAAATCACGGAGATCGTCATACAGGGAATAGACAAGCAGCTTGTCGGGCAGGTGGCCGCTTCGCTCCGTCATCTGAGACTGGCGGATCCTTATCACGGGAAGGGTTTCAGGTACAAGGGCGAGAAGGTAAGGAAGCTGCCGGGCAAGCAAATGGCCACCGGTGCCGCCGCGTCGTAGCGGCGCGGGAATCCGGGCGGGGTGAGGACGATGAATCCCAACAAGATGAAGGCGCTTTCGCGGAAAGCCAGGCACGAGCGGGTAAGGAAAAAAGTCTTCGGGACGCCGGACAGACCGAGGTTGAACGTCTTCCGAAGTCTCAAGCATTTGTACTGTCAGCTGGTTGATGATTTGAGCGGCAAGACTCTCATGAGCCTCTCGACATTGAGTCCTGATGTTCGAGGCGCGATAAAGAACCCGGGCAACAAGGATGCGGCCGGAACATTGGGCAGGCTTCTGGCAGAGAAGGCTAAGGAGATGGGGGTTTCGAGCGTGATTTTCGACCGGGGAGGATACAAGTACCACGGTAGAGTGAAGGCGTTTGCCGAGGCGGCGCGGAAGGGCGGCTTGGCGTTCTGACCGGGAAGAGGAACGGGGCGCGCTTGGTTGTCGGAAAAACGAAGAAGGAGATCCGGCCTTGCGGGAAGCGGCTATAGAGAGTTCGGACCGTCAGCTTGAGGAACGGGTGATAGACATTTGGCGGTGTGCCTGCGTCGTGAAAGGCGGGCGCAGGTTTTCCTTTGCGGCGATGGCCGTAGTCGGAGACGGCGACGGGCGTGCCGGTATGGGATACGGCAAGGCTAGAGAGGTCCCGGCCGCGATCGAGAAGGCCGTCAAAGACGCGAAGAAGCACATGGAGCGGTTCGTCATCGTCAATGGGACAATTCCACACGAAACACGGGGAAACTTCGGTTCCGCCAGCGTACTGCTCATCCCCGCGATGCCCGGTACTGGCGTGATAGCCGGGGAAGCCGTGCGTGCGGTTGCCGAAGCGCTCGGCGTCAAGAACCTGCTCAGCAAATCTTTCGGGAGGAACAACGCGAAAAATCTGGTTAGGGCCACATTCGACGCTTTCAGGAAACTGAGGACATACGAGCAGATTCGCGAATTGCGAGGTGTGGAGATGGAATACCGCCAGATAAAGGCGGATCGCGGGAGCGCCTCGCCGGCCGCAGTACATGGCAGCGGAGAGGATGCCGCGGCATCCTCTCCGGCGGAGGAATCTGCCGGCGAAAGGAGAGGCCGGCGCAGCCCCGAAGGCAGAGGCCCCCGCGGCGGAAGATGGCGGAAGGGACCGAGAGAACAGAAAGGGATGGGCGAGAAGAGGGAACAGCCGGGCGATGCCGGGATGCAGACGTCCGGCGCGGGAATGAATGGCGAAGAGCCGCAAAGCGGCGCCCGTGGACCGGAAGAGCATTCGCCTGAAGGCGGTAAGGCTTGATGGAACGGCAGGCCAGAGTCGTCGCGCGCCATTCAGGAGGAACAGGAGGCCGGAAGGGGGATACCGGGAGATGCAGCTCCATGAGGTTTTGAAAAATGCGGGCGCGTACCGCAAGGAGAAGACCAGGGTAGGGCGCGGCCCGGGTTCCGGCATCGGAAAGACGTGCGGCCGCGGAGGCAAGGGCGCCACGGCCAGGTCCGGTTATCGCATGCCCGCCACTTATGCTGGCGGACAGATGCCCCTGTTCCGCAGGCTGCCCAAGCGCGGATTCACCAATGCTCCGTTTAAAACGAAGTATCAGGTCGTCAATGTGGGGGACCTGGCATGTTTCGATGCCGGCGCCGTTGTTACGGCGGAGGACCTCACCGAACGCAGGCTGGCCGCAAAATCGGGGATGCCGGTAAAAATCCTTGGAGGTGGAGATCTGCCTCACGCACTGACGATTAGGGCGCACGCGTTTTCCTCGTCCGCGAGATCGAAGATAGAAAAGGCGGGGGGCAAAGTCGAAACGCCCGACGGCAAACCTTTCCCGGTTCGCAAGAAGCCGTTCCCTGCCAAGAAGGTTTTGGGCACGGCGGAGGCCGACAAAGGCGGGACTGGAAAAGACAAGCTTAAAGGAGAATCGTCCGATAATAAGTAGTGGCGTGCCGGGGGGCGAGGGCAGGAATTCTACTAAAATAGGCCGCGGGGAGGGCGAGCGATTCGCCGGCAGCATCTTTTTTTCGGCATCGGTACGCGGCATGGCGCGGCAGTTGCGCCGGGAAACCTTCGTGGCGAAGCCTTTGATGCGGCGGAAGGGAGCGTGCGCGAAGGCCATCGGCGTAGAGGTGCGACGTGGGGTTTCGTCCCGCGGCGCCTCGTGAAATTTGCGCAGCGATGCGCGGCGCCGGCCGATCTACCGGCTGCATTGTCGTCCTATCGGCGTTGCGTGGCGGATGCGGCGCATCGGCGAAGACTTTTTGAGGGCCTGCTGGCATGTTTTCCGCCTTTTCGAACATCCTGAAGATCCCCGAGTTACGCAAAAAAGCGCTCTGGACGATCGGTCTCCTCGCGCTTGCCCGCATCGGCGTTTTCATCCCGATGCCGGGAATAGACGTCAGCGTCGTACAGGCGCAGATCGAACAGACGCACGGGACGGCATACGGGAGGCTTCTGGGAATCCTCGACATGTTCGCCGGCGGCGGCCTGCGGAACGCCTCCATATTCGCTCTGGGCATAATGCCTTACATCTCGGCTTCGATCATATTTCAACTTCTGACTGCCATCGTCCCGGCGCTCAACAAGATAGCCAAGGAGGGGGAATCCGGTCGGCGGAAGATAATTCAGTGGACGCGATATGCGACGGTGCTGCTGTGCATCATCCAAGCCGTCATAATATGTTCTTCTCTCCAGGAGATGCGTCCCGGCGGGCGGCCGATAGTCGTAGGCGGCGGCGGCCCCGCGTTCCTAGCAGGGGCGGCGATCACGCTGACCGCCGGCACG
>CALKMO010000198.1 GCA_937991785.1 uncultured bacterium
GGGGAGGTGGCGACGGCGGCACAAAGGTACACCGCGGAGGTGGGGCGGGACATCCGGAGGCCGGGGTGGGAACCGCCCAAGCGGTACCAAAGTCCGATGCGGAATCTGCCTCGGCTGAGACGCGATCCGCGGCGCCGCCCGGTGGCACCTCAAAGGCCGAGGCGCGCGACGGGGAAAGGGGCGGCGCGCGCCTGAGTTTCATCGAGGGGCGCGAACGCGGGCCGAGGCCGTGCCCGAAATGCGGGCGGATGCTCGAGGAAAACACGCGCGTTTGCCCGGTGTGCATCGAGAAATCCAAGACCTTCCTGCGTCTCCTGCTGCTGGCCAAACCCTATTGGCGTCGGCTGCTACTGCTGGTGTTCCTTATGACGGCGGGGACCGCAATCAGTATGATTCCGCCGTACCTTTACAAAGTCTTGATAGACGAAGTCTTGCTGCCGCGCGCCCACCCAGAATGGTTGATCTTGCTGGTAGCCGGCATCTACGGAATGCAGGTGCTCGGATCGGGACTGGGCGCAATGCGGGAATGCCTGAATGCCGAACTGGGCGCCAAGATCGCCTCGGAACTGCGAGGCAAAGTCTACAGACATCTCCAAAACTTGTCGCTCAGTTACTACGACCGGCAGAAGATCGGCAACGTCATGGACAGGGTCGGCCGGGACGCCGGCAACCTTCAGCACTTCCTGGTCCACCATGTGGATTACCTGGTGATACAGGCGATGCAATTTGCAGTGGTGAGCGCCATACTGCTCGCGCTGAACTGGCGCCTTGCTCTGATCGTTATGGTTCCGATGCCCTTCGCGGTGGCGGCGTTCCGCTGGGTCATGCGTATACTGATTCGCAGGTGGAGACACATGTGGGATGTTACCACGAGGATGACTTCCTTCCTGAACGATTCGATCTCCGGCGTCAGAGTGATCAAGGCGTTCGGGTCGGAGCCGGTGGAGCTGCGGAAGTTCGAGCGGAGGAACAAGGATCTCTACGAATATTCCTCGGAGCTGGGCCGGATCGAGGCCGTCCTGTGGCCAATGCTTATGTTGCTTATGGAAATCGTCACGGTGTTGATATGGTTCTTCGGTGGCCGGGAGATAATCGGCGGCGAGATGACTCTCGGCACGCTTACCGCGTACATGTTTTACGTGGGCAGGTTCGTTCAGTCGGCGCAGAGCTTCGGGTTCTTCGGGCGAATGACGACCCAATCCATGACTTCGGCCGAGCGCGTGTTCGAGGTGCTGGATGAAAGGCCGGAGGTCGAGGAGGCCGATGACGCCGTCCCTATGCCGCGGATAGAGGGGCGGATCGAGTTCAGGGACGTTACGTTCGGTTATGAAAAGTTGAAGCCGGTAATAAAGAAGCTGTCGTTCAAAGTGGAACCGGGCCAGATGCTCGGGCTCGTGGGATCGAGCGGCGCGGGCAAGTCCACGACTATAAACCTCCTGGCGCGTCTATATGACGTTCAGGAAGGCCAGATCCTTATAGACGGGGTGGACATCCGAAAGATCAGACAGGCGGATCTCCGTTCACAGATAGGCGTAGTGCTTCAGGAAACCTTCCTCTTCTCCGGCACCATCGGCGAGAACATAGCCTACGGCAGGCCGGATGCCTCCAGGACAGACGTAATCAAAGCCTCGGCGGCTGCCTGCGCGCACGACTTCATCATGCGCATGCCGGACGGCTACGATACCGATATCGGCGAAAAGGGCGGCAAACTCTCCGGCGGCGAGAAACAGCGCATCGCCATTGCGCGCGCAATACTCCACGACCCGCGCATACTCATACTCGATGAGGCCACATCGTCTGTGGATACCGAGACCGAAAATCAGATACAAAAGGGACTCAAGCGCCTGATCAAAGGTCGAACCACAATAGCCATAGCCCATAGACTCTCTACTCTGCGCCACGCCAACAAACTCCTGGTGCTCGAAAAAGGGGAGAAGATGGAAATGGGAACGCACGACGAGCTGATGGCAAAGGAAAAAGGCGCATACCGGAAGCTGGTCGAGATGCAGACGGAGTGGTCGAAGATAATAGCGTACCGGTAATCTTTCGGTGAGCCGGTTGCGCTGTAGGTTGGAAGAGAGCGAGGCTGAGAGAGAAGATGGTGTCGGAAGGGCGATCGAACGCGCTCTTATGGGATTTTTGACGATCGAAGGCTTTGTTGCGTAATTCGCGCCATAACTCTATTCGAAGCAATGAGTTGAGCGAAAAAGCATTTGCCGCGAGCCTGCGTTATAACTTTTTGTTTGGCAAGGTCTTATGCCTTTTATGCAACAAAGCCATGCCGCGACAGATATCCACTCACGCACACAAAAACCGGATGGAAAATCGAGAAAAACGGCGTTCCTGCGATGGGTACTCTCGCTTTGGGGTAAAACCTCCCCGCTTGCGCGGGAATCCTCCTCTCGTCCGCAGACAGCGCAACCGGCTCGCTGCCGACGAAAAATTCTTGACAATTTTTCCTGATTTCGTACACTTTTACGCAGCAAAGCCGCTTGGATCTGGAGAGAGCGCGATGCGCCCAAGCCTATGACTTGGCGAACTCGGAACCTAGCGCTCCGCCTCGGAAGCCGCGCCCGCGGGCGCGGCCCGTGCGGCCCGTCGCGCGACCTCCAGCGACGAACACTCAACGGAACTGGAAGTGCCGTCAGGAGATCCTGACCGGCTTCCCGGAATCGGCCGATTCCTGGGCCTTAAGTACAACCAGCGTGTTGGCAATACTATCTTCCTGGGAAAGCAGCATCGGTTTGCCATCTAAGAGGTGGACGACGTAATCTTGGAACAGCGGGTCCGGCACGGCAGCCTTTTCGCATTCGCAAGGCAATGGATGCGGTTTCTCCTTGCCGACGGCAAGCAGCGTCCTGGTGCCACCGTCCACCGACTCGGCCATACCTTCCGTCCCGAATACCCTGATCTGATCGTTACCCCAGAACCCTATCCCCGGCGGATTACAGTAGTTGCAGAGTATCGCGCACAGCGCCCCGCCCGAAAGTCGCGCCACGTACTGGGCCGCCATCTGGAGCGACCCGCGCTTCGGGTTGCCCGCGCCGGTGTCCATTGCGAACACCTCCTCGAACTCCGCTCCGGTCACGTAGCGCACGAAGCTCACGGCGTGGATAGAAGCCTGCCCTATTATTCCCCCGTCAATCCCGCGATCCTGAGGGCGCCTGTCGTGGTACGGATAGGACTTCTGCGCAAAAACCTGCACAACTGTCCCTAGTTTTCCTGAAGCCACGATTTCGCGCATCGAACGGTATACCGGAAGGTAGATCATGCCCATCATCGCGCGCACTTGTCTGCCCGCCTTGGCCGCGGCAGCCCTGACGGCGTCCAGCCCCTCCAGCGACGTCGAAAGGGGTTTTTCCGCGTACACGTGCGCGCCAGCCTCCAGCGCTTTTATGATATCTTCGTGCTGCCTGTCTCGGCGTGGCGAGCAGATGCTGACAAGTTCCGCACCGGCGCCAGCAAGCATATCCTCCAGCGTCTCGAACCACTTCGCGTCGCGGTAGGCATCGGGCATTTCAGATTTCAGTTTCTCGAAAGATTCCTTCGGAACCCCCGAGACGCCCGTCAGGTGCACGCGCGAAGTCTTCGCCACGGCGTAGCTTATCTGATGGCCATTGCTGCCATAGCAGGCGATTTTCAGATTCTCTCCCATCCGCTTCCCTCCCAACCGCCGAAAGCTCCACAACTGTTCTACGGACGCATTACCGATTTTAAAAGTATGCGATGGCAGTGTCGGCTGTCCGAAATCTCTGGCGGAATGGCCCACCGCCGGGATGGACTATATTGCTCTTCCGCCCTGCCGTCCATCGGATTTTTACCGCCCCGGGGATCGGAGTGTATGGGAAACAGTAGTTGGCGCGTTTCCTCGGGTACCGGATAGCCGTCGGGCAACCAATGGTAGCATGTGAAACCAATTCCGTACGTTAGCATTACCCACGGTGAAACGATACCTTTCCCTGCGGAGAAGCGGATCCGGCGGGGCAACGGCAGCGATTACAAAGATAATACCTTGAACTAGTTATGCCTCGAACTAGTTCCCTATGCTTGTAACGCCTTATATGACAATGAGTTATGGATACAGCGTTGTGCTCTTCGATCAAACATACGGGTTCCCTGACAGGATTCGATCCCTTGCCTTGATTACTCTCAAATCGGGAGGGTACCGTCCTCCTAAATTTAAACCCACAAAGATATTAGGTGCCGTGCTGCAAGCGGCTTGATGCTTTGTGTCGCGCTGCCGTTTTTCAACCGCGAACACAATCAACGGTACTAATCCCGCGCGGCGGGTTTGCTTTCCTCTACTTGCGCCGCAACACGTTAAGCCGGAACTCTTTTGCCGCCTTAACGCACAGTTCGCATCGCTTTTCACTCATGGGACACGACCACTTTGCCGATAATTATTCGGGGGGAAGGAGTACCAGGGCCGGACCTGAAAGGTCCGCAGGGGATTCTCCGTATAGAGCTGCAAGTTTGGCGGTCGAAGTTGGAGGGGGGAGATTTTGGATAAGCGGGAACGGTTCTTCTGGGCGGTCGGCATACTCTTGATAGCGTTTTCCGCATTCGGTCTGCTGAGCGTCCTGAGCTATTCTCCCGCCGACGCGATTGATTACCGCGCGGGCGGCCGGTCGGCGGCGAATTTTGGCGGATGGCTGGGGATTCGGCTGAGCCTACATCTGCTTGGACTGTACGGAGTGGCCGCTGTTCCCCTGCTGGCGATGTGCGGGCTTCTCGGAGCGGCGCTCGCGGCGACGCGAAGCACGGAAGGGCTGTGGAGCCGGTGCGCCGGAGGCATTCTGCTGATCTGCGCCTGCTGCGCGTGGGCTGGGACGCTGAACCTGGATACCGGGATCAGGTGGCTCAATATGTTGCCGGTTGGTCCGGGCGGCGTCCTTGGGACCATGGTTCTGACGCCCGTGCTGACCGAATATTTCGGGCGTGCCGGCAGACATCTGGTGCTGTTCCTAGTCGCAATGACAGGCGGCCTGTTGGTGGCGCAGAGCCTGACGGAGGCGATCCTTGCGGCGATTGGCCGGGGCATCCTTTGGGGGCTGGAGCGGACGGGAAGGGTCGGCAGGCATGCTGCCGCCACGATATGGGCCGCGGTCAGCAGCGGAGATACACGTCCGCTGGCGTCCGGTACGTTCCGGCGGGTCGCGATGGCCGGCGGCGCCGTCCGCGGCGACGTTTCGGCCGCCGAGGGAGGCAACGATGCGGCCGACGGCGGGCTGCCGGATGTACGGTCGAGGTTGTCGGGACGAGAGGTGATTGGCGGGGAGCCGGCGGCGGAAAAGGAAAATGCGGGCGGGCCTTCCGGCGGCGGCGTTCGGGTCGGGAAATCCGGGCGCGTCTCGGCCAAGGACAGGGACAAAGGCGGCGAGGCCGACGGCCGAAAAGAAGAGGAAGACGACGAACTGAAAAAGTTGGAGGAGGAGGCCATTCGCCAGGCGCGCAGGGCGGAGGAGGAGAGGCTCAGGAGGGAGCGCGCACTGGCGATCGAACGCGCCAGGGAAGCCAAGCGGATCGAGGAACAGCGCAAGAGGGAAGAGCGCGAGCGGGCCGCGGCTCAGGCGGGGCGCGAACAGACGAAGCCAGCCGAGGGCGCGAAGGCGCCGGCGGACTATTCTGGATACCGCCTCCCCCCGATGGACCTGCTCGAAGCGGCCGATATACTCGGGGAAGTCACCAGCGAGGCGCTGATAGAGCGCGGCAAGATAATCCTGATGACGCTGCGCGACTTCAAGGTCGAGGCGAAGCTGGCAAACATCACCCACAGCCCGTCGGTAACCACATTCGAGCTGGAGCTGGCCCCGGGCGTCCACGTCAACCGCATCGTATCTCTCGCAGACAACCTCCAAAAAGACCTGAAGGCGCTTTCTATCCGCATAATCGCCCCCATACCGGGCAAGTCCACCGTGGGCGTCGAGGTTCCGAACCCGGAGAAATCCATCGTAAGGCTCAGGCCGCTGTTCGAGTCCAACGAGTACAAAGGCGCGCGGCGGCTCCTGCCGCTGTGCCTGGGACGCGACACCAACGGCAACGGCATCGTCCTGGACTTGGCGGCCATGCCCCACCTGCTGATCGGCGGGACGACCGGCTCCGGCAAGTCGGTTTGCATCAACGACATCATTATATCGCTGCTGATGCAGTTCAAGCCCAACGATGTCAAGCTGATCCTCGTCGACCCGAAGATGACAGAGCTTTCCTCCTACAAGGGCATACCCCACCTGTTGACGCCGGTGGTGACCGATTACAGGAAGGCCGCGGCAGCCTTGGAGTGGGCGGCGCAGAAGATGGACGAGCGCTACGAGCGGCTCACGAAGGTCGGATGCCGCAGCCTCGCCACATACAACTCGATGTCCGCCGCCGAGCGCCTTAAGCGAATCCCGCCCGACGAGGACCCCGACGCCTACAGGGACCCGATGCCGTACATAGTGATTATAGTGGACGAGTTTGCGGATCTGATGGCGTGCGCCGGCAAGGACGTCGAACGGGCGGTCGGCAGGTTGACCGCCAAGGCGCGCGCCGCGGGCATCCACGTCATAATGGCCACGCAGCGACCAAGCGTGGACGTGGTCACAGGCACGCTCAAAACAAACCTCCCCTGCCGCATCGCCTTCCAACTCCCCACCAAGGTGGACTCGCGTATCATCCTCGACCAGAACGGCGCCGAACGGCTCGTCGGAAGGGGCGACATGCTCATCATGCCCCCCGGCAGCAACGCCCTGGTACGCGCGAAGGCCGCATGGGTCTCGGACGAGGAGATCAACAAGGTCGTGGCCTTCATCAAGGAACAGGCCGCGCCCGAGTACTGCGAGGAGTTGGAAAGGCAGCAGCGCGCCGGAGGAGACGCCGAGGAAGAAGAAGAGACGCAGGACGATATGTTCGACAGGTGCGTCGAGGTGGTGCTGGAAATGGGCCGCGCCTCGACCTCGCTCCTTCAGCGCAAGCTCGGACTCGGCTACACCCGCGCCGCCAAGATAATTGACATGATGGAGAGAAAAGGTATCGTCGGCCCGGCCAACGGCGCCAAGCCGCGGGAGATCCTTTACACGATCGAACGGTGGCTCGAAGAGAAGGGCCGTGCCGTGCGGGACGTAGGCGGCCAGGCTGGACGCGCGAGAGACGAGGAGGAGGAAGGCGGCGATGCCGGGGAAGCGGAAGAGGAGGCGGCGAGGACATCGGAGGCCGCAGGAGGCTGAAGGCCCGCCTATCGTATGCCTGCTCACCCTGGGCTGCGCCAAAAACGAGGTTGATTCCGAAAGGTTGATGGGGCTGCTGGCTGAGTCCGGCCTGGCGATATCGTTCGACCCTGCAGATGCCGATGTAATACTCGTCAACACTTGCGGGTTCACGGCGGAGGCGCGCGTCGAGACGGCGAATCTGCTGGACCGGCTACGGCGTCTCCGTGACAAAGGGCAAATCCGGGCCGGGACCATCGCGGCGATAGGCTGCATGGCCAGGCGTGCCGCCATTCACCCGGAGCTCGCGCCCACCTTGGCTTGCGCCGACCTGGCGGTATCGTTCGACGATTACAGCAGGCTGCCGGATATCGTCCGGGCCGCGGCGAGAAGAAAGTCGCCAGGAGCTCGCCGGCAGGAGGCGATGATCTTGCCCGATGAGGAAAAGGCGAAACCGGAGAGGATCGTCGCTAACCCAGGCGCGCAGGCGGCCGCATATCCTTCGAAAACTCAGGCGCCCAGGATCGAGCCGGACCGGACGGGAGACGGAATTTCCGGCAGAGGAGGATGTCGGCCGGATGGATCGGCGCCACGGACGATGCCGAGGATCGGCGCCGCCTGCGCTTGTCCTCCAGCGGACCTCTTCGAAAACGCACCAAGGTTAAGATTCGGCGACCGCCCCTATGCCTTCCTGAAGATATCCGAAGGCTGCGACAACCGCTGCGCCTATTGCGCCATCGGCCTGATCCGCGGCCCCCACAGGTCGGTCCCGATGGAAAGGCTCGTTTCCGAAGCGCAAGGCTTGGCCAAAACCGGTTGCCGGGAGTTATGCGTTGTAGCCCAAGACACTACCCGCTACGGCCTGGACCTGTACGGCGCTCCGCGCCTGCCGGACTTGCTTAGAGAGCTCGCGCGAATCGAAGACATCCGATGGATAAGGCTGCTCTATGCCCATCCCGCTCGGTTGGATGAAGCTATACTCGAAACGCTGGCATCCGACGAGAAATTTGCCCCATACATAGACGTGCCTTTACAGCACGCCGACGACGGCGTCCTTCTCGCGATGGGACGCGGCATGTCGCGGAAGGATATTGATGCGGTCCTGAAAAGGATACGCCGTCTGCTTCCAGAGGCGGCGATACGCACTACATTCCTGGTCGGCCATCCGGGCGAGACGGAAGCAGCTTTCCGGCGCCTGCTGGAGTTCGTCCGCGAAGGGCACTTCGCGCATATGGGCGCGTTCGCATATTCGCCCGAGCCGGGCACGCCGTCCGCTTCGATGGCGCCGGCGTGCGGCGCCGCCGAAGCCGCCAGACGCCGCGACGAGCTGATGCGCGTCCAGATGGAAGTTTCCGCCCGATGGTGCGCCTCGTTCGTAGGAAAGGAGATGGACGCGATCATTGATGCCCCGGCTGTGGCCTCCTCGTCGCCGGCAGAAGGCTCCCCGTCGCCTGATGCCCTCTGGCGGGCCAGGATCGCTCGCCAAGCCCCGGACACCGATGGCGTAACGTGGCTGCTGGGCGAGGCTTCCAAGCCTATTGGGCCGGGAGATATAATCCGTATGAAGGTGACAGACTCGGGAGATTACGATCTGGAGGGACGCCTTTTGTAGGTTGCTTCCTCTGCTTGGTCGCTTCGAACCCAATACCGCGGTCTAAAACAAAAGAACTCGCCACCCCAAAAGACGCAACTTATTGTCAAATAATATATTACAGTGTCTTGAACTGGCTCCAAGTTTGTAACATCCTATATAAAAATGAGTTATGAATGGCTTTGTTACACAAAAGACGCAAGTCTTTGCCAAGTCAAAAAGTTATAACGTGAACGCGCGCGAGAGCGTCTTCGCTTAAGTCCTTGTCTTGCATAAAGTCATAGCGCCAATTATGCAACAAAGCCGTTCGGACGGATATGGCTGAAGCCTAGATGGAGATATGCCGATAATTCCTTAATAGATAAGCATATTACGAATTATGTACTGGAGGGACTTAATCGGTGAATCCGAACGTTCTTATTCCTTCCGTTGCAGCCCCGGTAAGCGCCGATGCCACGGCATTTCTGCAATACATTACTGTGGAACGTGGGTTCAGCACCAACACGGTGGAGGCCTACTCAAGAGACCTTAAGCGACTCGAAACATTTATGAAGGCGCGCGGACTCGCAAAGGCAATCGCCCTGACTTCGGCCGACTTGGGAAACTTCGTGGCATGGCTTATCGGTCCGGAGAACGGACTTTCCGCCGTCTCGGCCGCGCGGACGCTTGCTGCCGTACGATCATACCTTAAGTTCCTTCAGACCGAGGGACTTATAAAAGATAATCCCGGCAGGTTGGCTCGAGGGCCAAAACTATGGAAGCTGGTTCCGAAGACATTGGATAAAGTTGGCGCCGAATGCCTGGTTATAGCTCCGACCGAGGCCAGATCCGCCGACGCATCTGGATGCAGTAGGCAGAAACTGACCCTCCGCGACAGGGCTATTCTAGAAACCTTGTACGCCACGGGGGCGCGGGTGAGCGAGTTATGCGATCTGCATATGCGTGATGTCAACCTTGATGCCGGAGTTGTCAGATTGCTCGGGAAGGGGCGCAAGGAGCGCCTAGTCCCGATAGGAAGCAAGGCTATAGAGGCCATAACTGCCTATCTTGATAAAGAGCGGCAGCGGCTGGCACGCGGCGAGGCATCCGACTTC
Source organism: uncultured bacterium (assembly GCA_937991785.1). Classification (GTDB taxonomy): domain Bacteria; phylum Planctomycetota; class SZUA-567; order H5-PLA8; family CALKMO01; genus CALKMO01. Next base: position 9,867 of record CALKMO010000198.1, read on the forward strand.
CTGTTCCTTTCGCGGGGCGGCAAGCGCATTACCCGCCAGGCAGTCTGGGCGCTGGTTAAGCGCTACGGCCGTGCAGCCGGGATCCCGTCAACCGCTTCGCCACATACGCTTCGGCATTCGTTTGCCACCCATATGCTGGAAGGGGGCGCGAACCTGCGGGCTGTACAGGAACTCTTGGGGCATGCGGATATCTCGACCACGGAAATATATACCCATGTTGACAGTTCCCGCTTGCGAACCGTAGTAGCTCAATACCATCCGCGCGGCAGGGCGCGCTCAGCCGAATGAGGATATGCGCGAATCCGGCACCGAACCAACGGCCTCAAGAAAAATGCTCCGCTTCCATTGAATCGCACCGGCTTTGTTGTATAAAAGGCATAAGACCTTGCCAAAAAAAAGTTATAACGCAGGCTTGCGGCAAATGCTTTTTCGCTCAACTCATTGCTTCGAATAGAGTTATGTCGCGAATTACGCAACAAAGCCAATCGCACCGCAAAATCATGCAGACTATGACTTGCAATATTAAGGCCCTCAAGTAGTCGATGCTTAACTCACAGCTTAAAAAATAAGTCAAAGTTTTAAGGTCCATCGAAAGACGCGGAAGCCATATGCTTGTGCTCATGTAATGTACAAGTGGATAGCTATTTGGCGATCAAACGACCAGTAAGGGGGCGTGCCGAGTATTGGGAAGAAGCATAGCGAAAAATCGGTCAAGAAATTACCTTTAAAGGAGTTATGATACACGCGCCGATCCGGGCATAACGGCTGGTCCGGCAATTGCGTAGTGGTTTAGCGGTTAGGGGTATGGAAGCGGATGGTCGGGTAATTTCGGCATTCCAGCCGGATGCCCGAATGAGCAAGGGATCTGGCGGCAACATGGCTCAAAAAGCGACCGAAGGCGAACTTAAGCTAAGGCTCATGGCCGTTCGCCGTAGGTTGACATATATCGAGATCCTACGCCTGTTGTGCCTAGGCGTATTTGTCGGCCTGAGCTTATCAGCCATCCTAATGGCGGCGAATAAGCTTTTTGGGGAGGTATTTCCTGGGTGGATATGTTGGATACCTCCTGCCTTATCGCCCTTGTGGCCGTTGGTGCTTGCGTGGCGCGGAACGCCGGACATTCTTGATGCGGCGTGCGCATGCGACGCCCGCGGAGACCTCAAGGAACGCCTCGCCACATGGATCGAAGTAGCGGAAGGCCGTCTCGTTACGCGGGACGGATTGGTTGAGCTGCTGCGGGAAGATGCATTGGAACACGGTTCTAAGGTTGCTCCAGCAGAGATGTTTCCTGTAAGCCTGCCGGCATGGATCGGCTTGATGGCTATCCCCATCATGATTTGCGGGGCTGCGATGCTGATGCCCGATCGCCGGACAGAGGCCGTGTACCGATGGGATATGGGTCAGGGCATTGAGGTGACCGGGATCGCCGGCGGAGAAGGCTCTTCCGGGCCGCCCGATTCGCCGCGCTTGGGGGTTTCCCCGGAACTTATTTTACGCGCCAAGTTGGTCGTTTCGGACGACCTTCACATGCGCGCTGAGGAAAAGCGCGACCTGCTCCAGGAAATCGAGGACCATCTTAAGTGGAAGGAAGGCCTTCCGAAGGAACTGCTGGACGAACTCAATGAGCTGGCGGGCATCCTGCGCAGGAAGATAGCGGAAGAATCCGGAGAGTTTGCGGATGGGGACCGCCAGGCCGCTCCGGGCTCTGGAGAAAGCGGCGCGGCCGGAAAGACGCCGACCAGCCTGATGGTGCAAGCGCCGGTCCCGAAAATGACGGTTCCAGAGGTTATATCTCTCTACGAGCGCGACTTTCCGGAATACCGCGATCTGCTCGCAAAGTACTTTTCCCGGAAAGCCGCCGGCAGGGAAGGCCGTGAGGACCACGTCGACCGAAAGGGTGATGCCGGCGGGGAAGACCGGAAAGGCGATGCCGGCAGGGGAGATCGGATGGGATCGGCCGCCGAGAGAGAAGAATCGGCAAGGGGAGAAAAGGCAAATGAGCGCCTCGGCGTGGGCGAAAAGACCGACGGGCGCGGGCCGGCCGGATCCGACGGAAAAGGCGCAAGTCCCGCGAAATGAAGGGAACTGAGGACGGGATCGTTATAAAATACGATGAGCCGGGCAGGGGCCGCGAAGAAAGCGACAGGATGGATCGGACGGCGGCGCCGGGCGCGGCGGAGGCGGACGGAACATGGAGGGATCTCAGGATGCGTAACGGAATCGCGAGAGGGAAAACGGCGGCCGCGGCGAAGAGACGGCTGAGGATGTCCGCGACGGCGTCTTTGGCGATCGCGGCGGCCGCGACCGTTGCAGTCGGCGGAGCGGCGATGGGCGGCGAAGAGTTCAAAGGCACAGCGAAGGAATTGAGAGACACGGTTATAGCAAAGGCCGTAAGGTTCCTGACCGAGAGGCAGAATCCGGACGGTTCGTACGGCAAGTTTCCGAGCGTCGGGCAGACGGCGCTGGTTTTATACGCCTTGGCCGAAAGTCCCCGCGGCTACAAGAGTTCCGACGGGCCGTTCATGAGCAAGGCCGTCGAGTTCATACTAGCCAACCAGCGCGAGGACGGTGCGATAGTGGTCAAAGGACAAGGACTGGAGAACTACAACACTTCGGTCGCCATAATGGCCCTGTGCGCCCTGAAGGACCCGAAGTATCAGGATGCCATAGAGAAAGCGAAGAAATTCGTCCTCGGCTGCCAGTGCTCGCCGGAAAAGGAGTACGACAAGGACAAGCATCCCAATGCCTTCGGTGGGTTCCGATACGGGGCGTCGGAGAAGCCGGACCTGTCGAACACGCAGTTCGCTATCGAGGCGCTCAAGATGGCTGGCGTGCCCGAGGACAGTGAAGTCTGGAAGAACGTCCTGGTCTTCGTAAGGCGGTGCCAGGATAACGCCGAGACGAACGACCTGCCGATCGCCAAGGACGGCGCCGGTTCAGGCGGCGGCTACTACGCCCCCGACAGGAGCGAGATGGGCATGGCGACAACCAGGGAGGGCAAGAAGGTGCCCAAGCCTTACGGATCAATGACTTACGCGATGGTCAAATCCTTCCTCTACGCCGGGCTGAAGAAGGATTCCCCAGAAATCCAGGCGGCGCTCAAGTGGATAAGGAACAACTGGTCCGTGGAGGAAAACCCCGGCGCGGGCGCCAACGGCATGGAAGGGCTCTACTACTACTATCACACTTTCGCGAAGACGATGTACGTAATGGGCGACAGCGTGGTGGAGGACAAGGACGGGAACAAGCACAACTGGGCGCGCGAACTGACCGGCCGCCTGGCATCGCTTCAGAAGGAAGACGGCTCCTTCGCAAACTCCGCGCCCCGGTGGATGGAAAGCGACCCGGTGCTTTGTACGGCCTACGCCGTCTGCGCCCTGAATTACGCATACAGGGAGCTTGCCAGGCAGGAAGCCGCGGCGACCGGCGGGGAATAGACCATCTGGTCCGGTGCGCGCCGCCGAGCGCCGGGGAGGGGAATTTACGCCTTAGATGCCGGAGGGATAACGAATATGGATCGCCGCTTCGCTCTCATCCCGATGCTGGTTCTGCTGGGCGCCGTTTCGCAACAGTGCCCGGCCGGCGGGGGAGAGGAAGAAGACGACTCCGCGGAAGGCCGGCTGGAAGTCTCGGATTGGTCCTACGGCAGGGCCCGCAAGACGGTAAACTCATCCAACAGGGTCGCTGTCAGCTTCAGGGTCGCCAATCGGGGGAAGGAACGGGTTGATTCGATCGAGCTGGAGATACGGCTGCTGGGGGCGATGGGCGAACAGGTCTTCGCGCCGTTCAGGACGCGGCTGGGATCGCTGGCGCCGGGCGAGACCAGGATGGCCGGCGCCGCGCAGGACTTCGTGCCGGATTTCGGTTCCTACGAGATACAAGCGAAGTATTCCGTCGGCGGAAAGGCGGAGACCGCCGCCTGGGTCGGCTCGACCGACACGGCGCAGCCGGTTCCCAAAAGCGACAGGCTCGCGAAGGGGACCGCCAGCATCGTGACGCTGGGCGAAGAGCTGGTCTGGTCCGACAAAACCAGGGGCATGTACATATTCCGCGTGCGCGTCCGCAACCAGGGCGACAAGCCCGCCACGGGGCTCTCCGCCACGGCGAACTTTTTCGGCGACAGGAAGGACAAGCCGATCTACTCGTATTCCTCGAAGCTCGGCGACGGCACGATGAAGCCGGGCGAGACCAGGATCTTCGATATAAGGGCGCAGGGCGTGCCGCGGCATCTGGCCTATTCCATAAAGGTCAAGTGCGACGAGACGCCCATCGAAGAACAGCTCTCCGGCGGCGATTTCTCGGACGCGAATGAGTTCCAGGTATCCCGCTTCAGATTCGCCAGGACCGGGACAAAGAAGGAGGATCTTTCGGTCAGGGCCGAGGCGTTCAACAACACCGGCGGCGAGATCGGGAAGGCCGTCGTGACGTTCAAGTTCTTCGGTACGGATCCGAAGGATCCCAAGTCGGCCGGAAAGGAGGTCGCGAAGCACTCGGCGATCCTGGAGAACCTTAAGGCCGGAGAGAAGAGGCCGCTGGAGTTCGTCCTTCAGAAAGTGCCGGCCTTCTCCAATTACGAGATTTCGATGGACCTCGCCGGCGGCGCGGGCGCGGGGGCTTCCGGGCCGGCGGCCGGAGCGGCGGCGATCGTCGGGAAGCCTTCTTTCTCCGGGGCGGATACCGTAGAGGTGATGCTGGAAAGGCTGGACACGGAGGACGACGGATCGGTCCAGGTCATGGGGGCGGCCAGAAACGGCCGGTCGAAACGCGCCGAGAACGTCGTCGTGACGCTGGCCTTCCTCGACGCGAAGGGCAAGGAGATAGCGAAAGACGATTTCAGATTCGCCGTGGGGTTCGAACCCGGCGAGGTCCAGAACTTCGTGAAGAAAGTCGCCGGCGCGAAGGGATTCGCCAAGTGCGTGCCGACGGTGCGGTTCACAGAGAAGCAGGTCGTGCCGGCGCCGGGCGGGGAGGCGGGGGCTGGCGAGGCCGAGGGAGCGGCGCCGCCGGGGAAACCCGAGGCGGGCAAGGCGGAGAAGAAGGACGATTCGAAGGCGGCGGGGAAATCCGGCGCGGCGAACGGAGAGGGAGGGGACGCCGCGAAGGGAAACGGCCCGGCGAAAGGGGGCGTCGCCTCGAAAACCGACGCCTCGGCGAAAGGCGGAGCCGCAACGGGAGATGCCGCGAAGAAGGAAAACGGCGCGCCGAAGAGGAACGGCAGGGCGAAAGATGAAGCGGCCGGGGAAGGAAGCGGCTCGGCTAAATCCGGAAAGGCCGCCCAAGAGAAGGACGCCGAGCGTCCGGCGGGCGAAGGACAATCGCCGGAGGACGCCGGCGGGACTGGAGGAAAAGGCAAGGACGGCGGCGCGGCCGCTAAAGAGAAGCCTGGGAAGACGATAATCAAAAAGGAATCGAAGCCGATGGAACCGGCGCCGGAGGGTGGTTTGGATCTGCCTTGAACCCGGAAGCCCGCGATTCCCAACCGAATAGGAATAGGAACACATCGCGGGGAAGGCCGAACCGGACATGCCGAGCGAAACGGACGGCCGAGCTCACAGG
>CALKMO010000199.1 GCA_937991785.1 uncultured bacterium
GGCCGCGCCGTCGCGCGCCGGCGAAAGCGACGCCCCCGACGGACGGCTCGACCTGATGGCCGGCTACTGGCGCCATTACTTTCTCTTCTCGCCGGCACGGATATCGCCGGAGGAGCTCGCCAGGGACGCGGCCGCCAACGAAGGCGGACTGGGAGACGAGATCAAAAGGAAAGGCATAGACCTGTCCAAGCCGTTCGCGGGGTGGCCGTTTTACTACGCTTTCGTGTACGCAGGCCACGGCGACAGTTCGCCGCTTACGCTCCTGCTGCGGTCGGAGCCGCCGCCGCCGGACTGGAAGGCTGCTGACTTCGACGATTCGGCGTGGCAGCGGGAGCGGCTCCCGTTCGCCGCCGGCCATCCCCGCCCGCACGGATTCAGTTCCGAAGGCGAGGCGGTATCGCACGGCGTCGGAACGGCCTGCTTCCGCCAGCGGATATTCGTGGAGGATCCGGCGAAGGTAAAGCGGCTCGCCCTGAGGCTCGTCTATCGCGGCGGAGCGGTCGTGTACGTGAACGGCAGGGAGATCGGCCGCGGCCATCTGCCGGCCGGCCAGATCGCACCGGACGCCGGCGGCCAGTGCTACCCGGTTCGGGCTTACGCGCTCCAGGCTCCGATGGAGGATGCGGCGATGGAGTTCTGGATGAGCGAGGACAAGAGGCGGACAAGGGAGAATTTCTGGAAAAGCCGGCCGCTTCCGGAGCTGCCGCGGTACTGGGGCGGATCGGGGAGGCCGCTGCCGACGAAGCCTCCGTGTCCGGAAATGGTGGCGTACCACTCCTGGTGGAACGGGCCGGACTATCCCCTGACGAAGCCCGAGTGGGAAGAGACATTGAAGGTGCGCAACCGCATCCTGGGACCGCTGGAAATTCCGCCGGCGCTGTTGCGCAAGGGCGCCAACGTCGTCGCCGTCGAGATCCACCGGGCCGACCTGCACCCCATAGTGATCGAACGGAAGCGCCTTGGGGAGGTGTGGGATTCGATGGGCGGATACGCCTGGTCCCACTGCTGCCTGGTCGAGATGGAGGCTGAGGCGGATCCCCCCGGTTCGGTCCTCATGGAGCGAAGGCCGGCCGGCGCGCGGGCGTGGCCGGACGATATCCACCGCCGCTATTTGACGAGCGACTTCGGCCCATCGGGAACCGCCGCCCCGGCACGGATCGTAGGCGCGCGGAACGGCGCCTTTTCCTGTCAGGTGGTGGTCGGGACCGACGCGGAGCTGCGCGGCCTGCGCGCCTCCGTGTCGGATCTGCAAGGCGAGGGAGGCGCCAAGATACCGGCCTCGGCCGTCAAGGTAAGATACGCCGCAGGGACCCCGCTGGCGCGCATGGCTCCCAGGGGCGACTCGGACCCGCGCGACCCCGAGTCCGGCCAGTCGGCCACGGTCACGATGTACCTCCAAAGGCTGGCAGGAAACCGTCCGCTGGCTGACAGGGAGAAAAATGCGCGGATGGCGGCGGAGATCGAGTTCTTCGACCGCCTGAGCGCCTCCCCGCCGGATTCCGTGCCCGCCGGATCGTGCCGGCCGGTCTGGATAACGGTGGCGGTGCCGAAGGACGCTGCGGCCGGCGAATACCGAGGCGAGGTAACCGTCGAGGCCGGTGCCGAAAAGCTCCGCGTACCCGTCAGGCTCCGGGTAATGGACTGGACGCTCCCCGACCCCGCCGCGTTCGAGACGGTCGTCGCGCTGGACCAGTCGCCGTGGGCGGTCGCAAAGCAATATGGTACGGCCATGTGGTCGGACGAACACTTCGCGAAGATGAAATCGAGTTTCGGGCATCTGGCCAGGCTCAACAATGCGCTCCTGATCGTGCCGGTGCTGCTGGGATCCGAATTCGGCAACGGGGCCGATTCGCCGGCAATATTCGTCAAGAAGGAGGACGGGAGCTGGGGGTGCGACCTTTCCAGAGCGGAGAAATACCTGGACGCGGCCATCGCTTCCGGATGCGTCCCGAAGATCGTGAACTTCGTGGTCTTCAACGATCCGTTTTACGGCGCGGCGGACAAGAAGTCCCGCGTCCTGGTACGCGACGAAGCTTCAGGCAAGACGGAGGGGATGGATCTCCCGGGCCCGAAGGACCCGGAGGCCCGGAAGATATTGGCCCCCTTTGTCAAGGAAGCGCCAGCCATGCTGGGCCGGCGCAAGATCGAGAAGGCCGCGTGCTGGGGACACCCGTGGGACGCGCTCGGGGAAGGCCTGTTCGACATGGCGGGACTGCTCAGCGAACTGGCTCCGGGGACGGGCTGGATGAGGAGCTGCCATTCGCATTCGAAGGGCATGCCGCGGGGCGGCGCCAAGGACCCCTTTTCGGTCATCGTCAGCATCTTCGACCACTATGGCGCAATGCGGACGGACGAGAAGACCAGGCTCCCCGTGGTATTCAGCCACATGGGCTGGAAGAATCCCGCCATGCGCCTGGTTTTCCCGCGGAGGCTTAGCACGGTGATAACGATCTACACCGATTCGGTCCCATTCTATTACAGGCTGGCCCCGGAAAGGGCCATCGCGGCGGGAGCTCGCGGCGTTGGTCGGATGGGCGCGGATTACTGGGGGGACGTCTACCGGGGCGGATGGCTGGGCGCTACCGTCAAATACATGCTGGCGCCGGGACCGGAGGGGGCCGAGAGCACGGCCAGATTCGAATGCCTCGTCGAGGGGGTGCAGGAGGCCGAGGCGCGCGTGTTCCTTGAGAGAAAGCTCGAGGGCGACTGGGCGTCCACGGAGTGGGGCCGAGCGGCCAGGGCCGTCCTGAATCGCCGCATAGAGGAAACGCTCGTCATTCCCCCGGCGTCCTCCGCGATGCGGCTCGGGGAATACTGCGGCGGCTGGCAGGAGCGGTCCTGGGACCTGTACGCCGCCGCTGCGGCCGCATCCGGCGGCAGGCCGCCGCGGCCGGATGAGAAGGCCGCCTTCTTCCGTTCGGCCAGATAGACGCCGGAGTCGGATATAGCCGGACCGCACCCACTTCCCGACTTCTTCAAAATGACCACCGCCGAAGAGATATTTGACGGTCGCGCGGGGACGGGTTAATTTTCGGCGCGAAGCAGCCGCCGCCCGCCGAAATGCGCGTCCCGCAGTCGGGAAGGGGCGGTGCCGAAAGGCGCGATCCGCGCAATCCGCGGACCAGCGCGACCCGCGGTCGGAAGGGAGGGGAGCGCCGAGTCAGCCCGCGCGAAAGGGTGGCCGGGTCCGGGCGCGGCCCGCGTTCGGACGGGATGTATCGGCGCGGGTCGAGGAGCCGGCCGGCGCCGCGCCGCCGCAAGGGCGAAATTTTTGCTGGAGAAACCGGAATGGCCAGGATAGTAGCCAAGAGGATCATAGCGCCGAACACCGTCAGGATGGACATAGCGGCCCCGAAGATAGCGCGCAAGCGGAAGGCAGGCCAGTTCGTGATACTGCGGGCGGCCGAGGAGTCCGAACGGATTCCGTTGACGATCGCAATGAGCGATCCGGTGACCGGGACCATAACCGTTATATTCCAGATGGTAGGCCACTCCACGATGGAACTCGGACGGCTTCCCGAAGGCGGGGAGGTCCGCGATGTCGTAGGGCCGCTTGGCAAGCCCACTCACATCGAAAAATTCGGCACGGTCGTGTCGGTCGGCGGCGGCATAGGGACGGCCGTAGCGCTCCCGATAGCAGCCGCGATGAAACAGGCCGGCAACAGAGTCATAGGCATCGTCGGGGCCAGGACGAAAGACCTGCTGATCCTCCAGGACGAGATGAAGGCGGCCTGCGACGAGATGCTGGTCTCGACCGACGACGGTTCGTTCGGCATACACGGCTTCGTGACCCAGGTCCTCGAGAAGACCATAGCCCGCGGCGATAAGATAGACCTGGCGCTGGCCATCGGCCCGGTCCCGATGATGCGCGCCGTATGCGACCTGACGAAGAGGCACGGGATCCGGACGATCGTGAGCCTGAACCCGATCATGATAGACGGCACCGGGATGTGCGGCGGCTGCAGGGTGAGCGTCGGCGGAAAGACGAAGTTCTGTTGCGTGGACGGCCCGGAGTTCGACGGGCACGAGGTGGACTGGGACCTGCTTGTCAACCGCCAGCGGATGTACATGGACGCCGAAAGGAAGGCGAAGGAAACTTTCCGCATCGCGCACCCCGAGCCGAAATCCGATTGAGACGGAAGCGGCCGCGCCGCATGGAATTTCCGGCCGCTCTATCCGGTCGCGGACATGTCCGTGCCGGGACCGGAGCGGCCGGCCGGAAGGGAGAGGGGAATCCACGGAGGAACCAGGAAAATGGCGGAAACCCCCGCTAAAAAACCCTGGGAGATACCCAGGCAGAAGATGCCCGAACAGGATCCTAAGGAGCGCGCGCGGAATTTCCGCGAGGTGCCGTACGGGTACTCGCCCGAACAGGCCGTCGCCGAGGCGAAGCGGTGCATGCAGTGCAAGAACCCGCCGTGCGTCGGCGGCAGGAAAAACAAAAAGACCGGCGAGCGGGAGGGCGGGTGCCCGGTCGAGATAGACATCCCGGCGTTCGTCTCCCTGATCGCGAAGGGTGAGTTCATAGCTGCGGCGCGCAAGATCCGAGAGAAGAACTGCCTGCCGGCAGTGTGCGGGCGGGTCTGCCCGCAGGAGGAGCAGTGCGAGAAGACGTGCACTGTAGGGGCGCGTGGGGAGCCGATAGCGATCGGCAGGCTCGAGCGGTTCGCGGCCGACTACGAGCGCGCCAACGGCGGGGTTTCGCCGCCGCCCAAGGCGCCTCCGACCGGCAAAAAGGTCGCCGTCATCGGCTCAGGACCGGCAGGGTTGACCGTCGCGGGTGACCTGGCGATGCTGGGGCACGAGGTCATGGTCTTTGAGGCGCTCCATTGCGGAGGCGGGGTGCTGGTCTACGGGATACCGGAATTCCGCCTGCCGAAGGAGATAGTACGAAGGGAGATAGAATACCTGGAGTCGCTGGGGGTTAAATTCGAATACGACGCGGTGATAGGCAAGCGCGAGACCATTGACGAGCTGATGAAAGAGGAAGGATTCGATGCGGTCTTCGTCGGGACCGGCGCCGGTGCCCCGTCGTTCCTCGGCATCCCGGGCGAAAACCTGAACGGCGTATACAGCGCCAACGAGTACCTGACGCGCAGCAACCTGATGAAAGCATACGACCAGCTCTACGATACTCCTATCGCCCGCGCGCAAAAAGCGGCCGTGGTCGGCGGGGGGAACGTCGCCATGGACGCGGCCAGGACGGCCCTGAGGCTGGGTGCCGAAGAGGTCACGATAGTCTACAGAAGGTCGCGGGCCGAGATGCCCGCGCGGAAGGAGGAGATACACCACGCCGAGGAAGAGGGCGTTCGGTTCATGCTACTAACCAATCCGATCAGGATTCTGGGCGACGAAAAGGGCTGGGTGAAGGGCATGGAATGTCTTCGGATGGAGCTGGGGGAACCCGACGAATCCGGCCGCAGGCGGCCGGTGCCGGTCAAGGGGTCGGAGTTCGTAATTGACGTGGACGCGGTGATAGTCGCCATCGGCAACACGCCGAACCCGCTGATCCCGCAGACCACCCCGGACCTGGAAGTGGGCCGCCACGGCACGATAATCGCCGATCCCGAGACCGGGGCGACATCGAAGAAAGGCGTCTACGCCGGCGGAGACATCGTCACCGGCGCCGCCACGGTAATACTCGCGATGGGCGCGGGCCGAAAGGCAGCGCGGGCCATGCACAAGTACCTGACCGGCGGGATGCGTAACCGATAGAAGCGGATCGGATTACGGTCCATGCCACAAGGGAGGTAAGACTGATGGCCGAGGATTTTCTGGGGAGGCTGAAGTTCGACGAGAAGGGGCTGATCGCCGTGATAATCCAAGACGCCGGCGACGGGCAAGTCCTTATGTTTGCATACGCGAACAAGGAAGCCGTCGAGAAGACTATCCAGACGGGAAAGATGCACTTTTACAGCCGGTCCAGGCAAAAACTGTGGCTCAAGGGAGAGACCAGCGGGAATTTTCAGCATGTAGTGGAGATGCGACACGACTGCGACGCCGACGCCCTGCTGGTCAAGGTGCGCCAAAAGGGCGGCGCGTGCCATTTGGGCTTCAGGTCCTGCTTTTCCTTCCTCCTGCGCGACGGGAAGGCCGTCGAGGACGGCAAGAAAATGTTCGATCCTGACGATGTCTACGGCAAGGGCGGTTCCTGAAGTTCCTGAAAACGGGGAACCGCTCGACCGAGGCCGCCTTCCCGGGCGGTGCGAATCTTGGAGCCGATGCGCCTCGGCACGGGCGAACCGGATGGAAGCTGCAAGCCACGCTCGCTAAGCCCGAAGGTCTCCGCGCGTCACCGGAGGAACCTCGAAATGGCCAAGAAAACAGATCGCGAGACTTGACATGTTTGCGATGATACATAACAATAATGTAAATAAGCGGTTATATGAAGCTCGGAGAGGGGGGCCCCGCCGAGGGGCTTTTGGATCGTTTCGTTTGGGAGACGAAAGGAGAAGCGATGGCTACGACCAAGCGCGAGCTGGTCAAGAGGGTGGCGAAGAGAACGAAGCAGAAGCAAAAGGTTGCCAAAGAGGTGATCCAAGCATTTTTGGATGAGATCATAGAGGAGCTGGCGCGTGGGAATCGGCTTGAATTCCGCGAGTTCGGGGTATTCGACGTCCTGCATAAGAAGGAGCGGATGGCAAGGAACCCGCGGACCGGCGAGCCTGTCCGCGTGCCTCCGAAGACGATCGTGCATTTCAAGGTCGGGAGGCTGATGAAGGAAAAAGTCAAGGCGGGGAACCAGGGTGGCAGCGAGGTTCGCCCTGGGTCGGAGTCGTGATCGGGGGCATAGGAGGCATCCCGCAGGCCGGAGGCGCGCCCGGATCGGCTTGAGGGAAGGATCGCTGTAATAGGCGCCACTGGCGGCAAGCGCCGGCTTTCTCGAAAGGGCGGAGGGCGGAAGCGATCTGCGCATGGATCGCTCCGGGCGGTTTCGGACGCACGGGCATGCGCCTCCAAACGCCTATCGCGGAAGGGGAGCGTTCATGGGGCTGGATCCGATATCGGTAAGCCTTACGAAATTCCAGCAGCTCGAAATACTCCGCCAAGAGGAAGAAGACAGGGCTAAGGAGATGGCGGAAGTCGAGAAGAGAATCCGCAACATCCTGTGGGAGATGGAGCGGCTCAAGTATCTGCAGCGGGTGCATCCTCATTACATGTCGGTAAAACCGCCGGAGGAGGCTTCCGCGCTGGCAGACTTGGAAAAATACCGCCAGAGCCTGGGTGGCGCGCTGGCTGCCATAAAGATAGCGATCCAGGCCCTGGAGAAGGAACTGGGACCCGGCGTCGCGGCGCCCCCGCCGGGCGGAAGCGGCCAGGCGCGAAGGAAGTACAACTCGTTCGAGGAGTTCAGGCGCAACCGCTGATCTTTCGGGCCCCGGCAGCCTGCGGCGGACTTCCGCGTCCCGCGCCCGAATCCGTTATTTTCTCGCCTCGGAGTTCGTTTCAGCCTGAGAAAGGTTTTCAGAGATGGATAAGTTCAGCAAGCTGAAAAGCGGCCGCCGAGGCGGCGGCAAGGACAAAGGCTCCAAGAAACGTCCCGGCGAGGGCGCGGCATCGAGAGCGTCCGCCGCGCCCAAGTCTCCCGCGCAGGCGGCCGGATCCGGCCAGCCCGGGAATGGACGAGAAAAAAGCGCCGGCCAGAAACCCTGGCACTTGATGACGCCTGAAGAGATAGAAGCGCTGCCATTCAAGTCCAAGAGGCTTATAACTATACGCCGCAGGCATGAAAACATGAAGCGCGAGATAGAGATGATTCGCGAAGACATGGAGAGCGAGGACGAGGAGGATTGATCGCTGCGGACGGGCCGCCGCGGGGACCGGCAACCGGATCGCCGGAGGCTGCCGGAGCTTGCGAGGGGCGTTTCCTGGACCTTGTGCTCACGGTTCTCCGCGGCGCGGGATCCGGCCCGGCCGTCGATTTCGCAGACAGCCCCGGCCTTCCGCGCGATAGGCCGGAGATGCGGGAAGGCGAAGCGGAACGGGGGCGAATGGGCGGCGGAACTATTCGGGCGGCGGCGCGTTTTCTGTTTTCGGCCAAGCCGGCCACGCCCTCCGGAGACGACTCGCATGTCGGCGGTCGAGATAGTACCGCTGAGCTCGGATAAGATGAGGCCGGCGGTTCGATGCTCCAACGGCTGCTTCCGCGGCGCGCACTACGCCTTTCCCTTCACAGCCAAGCTCATTCGCCAGCGCATGTCGCATCCCGGCTGGGAAAAACTGGCGCTGGTCGCTCTAGCTGACGGAACCGCGGTGGCTTTCGTTTCGGCTTGCCGGAGGGCGGACGGCGTGCGGTCCGGACCTGCGGGCGATGGCGACACAGCATACATATCGCTGCTCTGGGTGTTGCCCGCCTATAGGATGCGAGGCATAGGGCGGCTCATGGTCGGCCGCGCGGCCGAATGGGCGCGCGCGAACGGCGCGGACAAGCTCGCCGTGGATTTTCATGGGCTGTCGTTCTGGCCCGGGGTTGACGGGGCCTGGGTCGAGGCGCAGGCGTTTTTCGAGCGGATCGGGTTCCGGATCGGAAAAATCTATGCTTCCGCGGTCGCGGATCTGACCGCCTACTCGATGCCCGAACGGATCCTCGGGCGCGAAGGAGAATTGCGGCGGGAAGGCATCGAGGTGCGCGTATTCAGACCGGCCGACAGGACTTCGCTGCTGCGCTTTGCGCTCGCCGCCTTCGGCCCCGACGCGCATGAAGAGGCAAGGTGCCATCTCGAGCGGACGCGATGGGGGTTCACGCGCTTCGGCATGGACTGGGCCAGGCTCGTAGAACCTCAAATGATAGCCGTAGCCGTTGATGGCAGCCGGGTGGTCGGCTACGCCCTGTGTTCTTCCAGGCTTCGAAGAAACGCTGGCGCCCTGGAATTCGTGTGCGTGGGCGGGAACATGCGTTCGCGCGGGATCGGCGGAGCGTTGATCGCGCGAGGGCTCGATGCGCTGCGCGCGGCCGGACTTTCCTGCGCCGAAATATGGACGGACTGCGATTCCCCCCTGCTGCGCTGGTGCTGCTCCACGTTCCGCTTCAGAATACATAGGAAATGGCTGGCTTATGAAATGCCGCTCCGGTAGGCCGCTCCCGGTTCCGCCACCGGTCCCGGTACTGGTCTCGCTGCTGATCCTGGCGGCCGCGGCGCCGGGCTGCATCCGGAGGGACTCCGGCCCACCTCCGGACGAACCGTTCGTCGTTCCCTCCGTATCGGCGCCGGCGCATAAGGCCGTCGCGTGCGAGCTTCACGGGTGGGCAGACGAGGTCGCGGCGGTGCCGGGCATCGGCAAGGAGCGGACCGTCAGGGTGCCGGCCTTCGCCCCCGACGGGAAGCCCGACGCCGGACTGATGTATGCATGGACCACCGACGCGTGGATCTTCGGGCGGCGCGGCGGCCGCCCGGCGGCTCTCGAAATGCCGGGCGGAGGACCGCTCGCCCCCTGGGGACGGGCCAACCTCGGAAGACTCATGGGCGCCGAACTCGTCGCGCTGGCGGCCCCATCCCGCGAGCCGGACGAGGGCGGCCGGTTCGATAGAGGCGGCGCAATAATGGCCGGCCCGCCGATGCCCGGATTCCCGTTTGGAAGGATCCTGGCGGCCAGGGATGCTCATCCGGCGATAAAGGATTTCTTCCGCGCACAGAAGGTCCAAGCCGGACGCGGGGGCGAACTCGTCGAACTGGACACGTCATGGCTGAAGGTCGGCCACGTTGACGAGATCGTGAACTTCCTGCCAGACATGCGGGCTGGAGGACCGATCATTGCGCCCGGCGATTCGGCCCAGGGCGGCGCGGATCCCGGCGCGACGAATTCCGCCGCAGAGGCGTCCGCGCGGGCGGCCGGATCAGGAAGGTGCTGTTTCAGACTGGTCGTCGCCGACCCGGCGGAGGGCATCAGGCTGCTGGCGGCCGCCGGCGGGAGCGCGCCGGGGCGCGCGGTGTTCTGCGCATCGGGGAGCGCGGAGTTCGCCGGGAAGGCGGCCGGCGGCGGAAACAGGTGGCTGGATTCGGTGGAAGACATACCTGCGGGAAAGTGGCGCTTCGTCCGGATATGGGACGGCAAAGGCGCGGGCCAGACGGCCAGGGTCTACAGGACGGAAGGGCGTCGGGTGGTCGTCGAGCGGGTCTGGGACCTGCGCGACTTTTCGGACGGCGCCTCCGCTCGAAACCGCTCCCCCTCCCGTGCCCTGGCGACGGCCCTGTCGGGCAGGTGCGAGGATATGCCGATCTGGTTCGACTGGCCGGACGAAACCAGCCGCTTCCTCCTGGTCTCGGACTCGAAGATGTGGATGGACGCCTCCGGCGCCGACTTTCCGGCCATCATGGCGGCCGCCGAACTGGCCTCCGACCCCGTGCTGGCCGCGGCCAACGCGGCGGCCGCGCGGCGGTGCCGGGATGCCGAGCGAGCCGTCAGAAGGGCGATTCCCGCCGGCGGCGGCGAGATTCTGCGAATCCCGGTCGTCTTCGCCTCGTATTCGTCCGAAAGGCTCAGCGCCTTCGCACTTCTCCCAAACAACGTGAACTTCCAGGTCTTCGACCGCGAGGTGCTGTGCCTGCGGCCCTGCGGACCGCGCGCCGATCCCGCGAAGGACGATTCGGACCCGTTCCTGGAAGCGACGCTGAAAGCCTTGGGTTCGACGGGCCTGAGCGTCCGCGTCCTCGACGGCTGGAACGCCCTCCACCGCCTCAACGGCGGCGCGCGCTGCGGAACAAATGTCATGCGATGAACGGCTTTGGTGCAAACTGGCTTTGTTGCATAAAAGGCATAAGACCTTGCCAAACAAAAAGTTATAACGCAGGCTCGAGGCGAAGGCTTTTTAGCTCAACTCATTGCTTCGAATAGAGTTATGGCGCGAATTACGCAACAAAGCCCTTTTGAGGCAACGGATTCCTTCTGCACGACGCGGTTCAAGAGATCCGAGCGCCAAATTGAACGGATGGCAAAGAATTTGGCGGAATGGTGCGAAGGCTCAAAAATCTAGAAAAACGGCGTCCCTGCGCGGTGCGCTCATGTTGGTGTAAAGCCTCCCCGAATCCGCGGAAATCTCCCTCTCGTCCGCAGACAGCGCAACCGGCTCGGCGCTCTCCCGCTTGACTGGAAGGAGAGAAACGGTTACCGTAAGAATAAGGAGCGCGGGGCATTAGGTTATGGAGATTGCGGCGTTGTGACTCCCGGTCGCTACAGGGTCCTGATCCCATACACCGAGGATCACCCGGACCATCCATTCAAGGTATTCGATGCCAGCATCGAGGTGGACGCGACTTCGCCCAAAGAGGCGGAGAAGCTTGGGATGGCCGAGTTCCGCCAACTGGCGGAGGTGTCCGGTACCAGTTGGAACCGGAGGGTGATCCGGGACAGGATCAGGATAGAGGAGATCGCCGGAGGGACGATAGAGGCGGAGCGGTTCCGGGTGGACAGTTTTTCGCCGGCGCCCGGCGTGGCCGCGTGCAGGATTTCCGGCATAGCCGACGCGCATGCGATGCCCGACATCCAGCGCGCGACGGAAGAGGCGGCGGCATCGGGGGCGACCGCACTGATAATAGATTTGACGTCGGCCGCCTATATGAATTCATCCTGCATAGGTTTGCTTATCGGGCGGCTCGACCAAATGCAGGTGCTTCTGGTCGGCACTCCGGAGAAGATCGAACGGGTGTTCAAGATGCTAGGAATAGACACGCTCTTCCCGACCTATCGCACGGTCAATGACGCGCTGAGAAGTCTGTCCGGAAAACTATAGCGCGACCCGGCGCCCTGTCTTTCGGCCGCAGTCTGCGGCAGGAGGGATGCGGAAGTTTGCGTCATCCGCAGCTCGGTTTCGAGGTCGGGGCCGCCGCGCGAAGCAAGCATGTAGCGTGGAGGTATCGGCCGACGCACGACCGCGGGGAGTTGCGCATCGAGCGCCAGGCGTCCGTCGAGCACAAGGGCGCGTATAAGGCGCGGGAACGCGCAGATGCAGGCCGAGTATCGGGCGCAAGGCGCGCATCAGCGCCCTGCCGCGCGACGAACGGCATGGGGAGCGGGAGGCGCAAGAGGTAAGAGCGATATGTCCGCAATGGCGCCGGTGGATTGCGCCGATTTCAACGGCTACAAGCCGTGCAGGCCTGGGTGGATATGCGATGGCTGTCCCTGGAGGAAGCCGATCGGCCGCCGGGTGCTGTTTATCAATCTCGGCGCGCTGGGAAACGTAATACAGGCCACGGCCGTCCTTCCCGCAGTACGCCGGGCATGGCCCGATTCCTCGATATGGTTCGTCACGGAGCCTGGCAACCTTCCTGCGCTGGCCCTCAACCCCTTTATTCACAAGGCGGTCCCGTTCGAATGGGCGGAGGTCATGGCGCTGGAGCGCATGAGCTTCCACGCGGTCCTGAACCCGGACAAGGCGCGGGCTGCCTGCGCGCTGGCGATGCGCGTACGGGCCTCCGAGCGGCGCGGTTTCGGCCTTGATGAAGGCGGGACCGTGGCGCCGATGAACGAGGAGGCCGCCGAGCTGTACCGGCTGGGGCTGGACGATACGTTCAAGTTCCGGGCGAACCGCAAGTCCGGCGCGCAGCTCATGTGCGAGGCGCTCGGCCTGAAGTACGAAGGCAACGGATACACGCTTGCGCTGTCGGAGGAAGAGGAGGCTTTCGTAGCCGAGTACCGGCGCAGGATCGGAACGGCGGGGCGTTTCGCCGTCGGCATCAACACCGGTTGCGGGGATCTTTTCCCGAACAAGAAGCTGACTGTGGAGCAGCATGCGGAATTGGTCGTCCGCCTGCGCGAGGCCCTGCCGGATGCCGCCGTGCTGCTGCTTGGCGGCAAATCGGAGACTGAGCGCAACGCGCGGATAGCCGCCGCCGCGGAAGCGCGTGGCGCAGAGGCGATCGAAACGCCGACTACGGAGGGCCTGAGGCGAGGAATCCTTTACGTAGCCGCATGCGACTGCGTGGCGACCGGCGATACCTCGGCCCTGCACATGGCCGTGGCGCTGAAGAAGTGGTGCGTGGCGTGGTTCGGGCTCAGCTGCGCAGCCGAGGTAGACATGTTCGGATCCGGGGTTAAAGTGGTTTCGAACCTGCCGTGCAGTCCGTGCTGGAAAAAGAGCTGCGATTTCACTGCCGGCGGTATAGTCGAGTGCGTGGCGAAAACAGACTTGGACGCCATCGTCGCGGGGGTGATCGAGGGGCGCTCCGCATGGGAGAAGGATGCCCCTGCAAGGCGTCCAGCCGGATGAAGGTTCGCGTCCGGGCGGAGTTTTATTGCGGGATCCGGGACGCGAAGCGCCGGTCCGCTGAGGCTCGTTTCGCCTATGGTTGAGGGATTTTCGCAGCCGGCGGCATTTCCCTGGTGCTTCGGCGCCGCGACGGCGGGCGCGATCCCAACGCCGGAACCACGGCGCATGGCCGGAAGCGGCGCAGATGCAGCACGAGCTCCCTTGCTCTCGACAGCCGCCGCCCGGCCGACCGATATCCAAGGCTCGGATCTAAGCGAAAAGCCGCCGCTCCGGGAACGATCCGGAAGATGCGTGCGGGGTGCCGTGGGCGCCGGGACCGCCGTATGCGCGGTTATGGTGGCGGTCCTGTCGCTGGCAGGGGCTTCCGCCGCCGCGCCGGCCTCCGCCACCGAACCGGCCGGACAGGCCGCGACGCTCTCAGAATTCCGAAAGCTCAGGTCGAGCGATCCCGCGAAGGCTACGGCGCTGGCCGAACGGCTTCTGGCCGGATCGTTGCAGGCCAGAGATGCCAACGAAGTGCGGAGCTACCTGGGATCGCAATACTTGAGACAGGGGGACGCGGGGCGCGCCGCCGAGGCTTTCAAGGGTATAGTGGCGGGGACGCCCTACGAGACTTTCGTCAAGGAGAAGGGCGAGGCGCTGGCCCTGTTCCTGAAGGATCCCGATGCCGGCGCGGCCGCGGTCGAAAAGGTGTTCGCGAAGGGCGCATCCTTGGCGAGAGGATCCGACCTGCTCGACCGCGCCCGGGTCTACTCCGCCTGCCCCCGGCCCGAACATCGGGACGCGGCCCTCGGATTTTACGACGAGATCGCCGCCAAGCACCCGGCCCACAGGGTCGAGGCGCTGCTCGGCATCGCGGAAGCGCTCGAACGCGGCGGGAGGAAGGAGGACGCCGCCAGGCTTGCCGAATGCTATGGGAAGATCGCGCGGGAGGCGCCTGACGCGGCCGCGAGGGATAAGGCGGCGTTCCTCAGGGCGGCCGCGATGGAGCGGGCCGGCGACCGGGCGGGCGCGCGGGTAGCCTACGAGGCGCACCTGAAGGCGTTCCCGAACGGAGACAACGCGGCGGCCTCCCTGGAGCGGCTCGGGGAGATCGCGCGCGCAACGGACGGCGCCGCGGCCGCGTGCGCCCTGCTTCGCAGGTTCGCCGCGGAGCATCCGAACGGCCCCAACGCCCGGCGGGCAAGGCTGCTCGCCATCCAGCAGTTTGCGAAGGCCGGGGATTTCGACACGGCGATGCGCGAGTTCGCGAAGGAGGAGGGAAGCCTAGGGCCGGAAGCGGCCCGTTTCCTGGCATCGCTCGGGAGCGTACGGGGCTTCGTGCTGGACGAGGCCGGCCGGCCGCTGGCCGGGGCGGAGGTCAGGCTGGCGGCCAGGCGCGAGGGAAAGGGAGGATTGTCGGAGGCCGCCGCGAAGACGGACAAGTCCGGTTCTTACAGCTTCCAGCGGGTTCCGGCCGGCAAGTACGAGTTTCTCATTGCGGTCCGCCAGTCCGCACCCCCTGTGCTTCTGGCCTCGGATTTCGCGGTGGAGGCCGGGAAGACGGCGTCGTTCGATGCGGACCTGCGCAAGGTTGACGGGATGGCCCAGTTCCGGGCGTTCGCCGGGCTCGGCATGAAAGAATCTGCGGCATCCTGGGGGCGAAAACTGATAGGGGAGGGACGCCTGGCGGGCGCGGACAACAATTTCGTGCGGTTCGAGCTGGCGCGGCTGGCCGCATCGCCCCAGGAAAAGGCCGATGCGCTGCAGGGCATAAGGCCTGAGACCGCAGCCGACGGCGCCAGGCTGAGCGTCGAGCTGGCCGCGGCGCAGGCGGCGGCCGGCAGGACGGACCTGGCCATAAAGACCGCCGAACGGGCATTCGCCGAGTACTCGCAGGCCATGGCCGCCGACGACTGGCTGTCGCTCGCATCGCGCTTCTCCGCCGGCCGCTCCGCCGCCGAGCTGGACGGGGGGCTGGAACTCCTGCAGCGAGGGATGGAGAAATTTCCCGAGAAACGCGGTTCTTTCCTGCTGGCGATGGCGGCAAACCGCGAGGCGCCGGCGTCGCCGGCCGCGCGCAAGGCGGCGGCCATCGAGTATTACGACGAGCTGCTCAGGACCGTGCACGTCACCTCGGACCGCGTCGCGGCGCTGACCGCCAAGGCCGGGCACCTGGCCGGCATCCGCGGGCGGCCGCGCGAGGCGGCCGAGGTCCTGCGTTCGCTCGCTTACAGCTATCCGGTTTCGCCGGAGACTTGGTCGGCGCTGGAAAGGATGGCCGCTCTCGCCAGGGCGGCAGACGGGCACGAGGCGGCGGCGAAGATGCTGAGGGAGTTCGCCGAAAAGTACCCGGCCAGCCCGCACGCCAGGAGATGCCTCGAAGAGGCGCTCGCCCAGTACGTCAGGGCGCAGGACTACGACGGCGCCGCCAGGGAACACGCCGCGTGGCAGGACAGGCTGCCGGGAAAGTG
>CALKMO010000200.1 GCA_937991785.1 uncultured bacterium
CCACGTCCACCATGCAGCTGTCTTCGTCCATCACGATGAGGCCGCCGGAACCCATTATCGCGCCAAGCTCGGATAGAGTTTCGTAGTCCACGGGGACGTTCATGTGCTCTTTGGGTATGCAACCGCCGGACGGGCCGCCGATCTGAGCCGCCTTGAACGCCTTGCCGTCCGGTATGCCTCCGCCGACATCGTAGATTATCTCCCCGAGCGGCACGCCGATAGGGACTTCTACCAGGCCGGTATTGCGGACCTTGCCGGCCAGCGCGAATACCTTGGTCCCCTTGCTCTTGGCTGTCCCGTACTGCGCGAACCAGTCGGCTCCCTTAAGGATTATCACCGGCACGTTGGCGAATGTCTCAACGTTATTAAGTATGCTCGGCTTGCCCCACAGTCCCTTCTGAGCGGGGAACGGCGGCCGCGGCCTGGGTTCTCCGCGGTTGCCTTCTATCGAGGTCATCAGCGCGGTCTCCTCTCCGCAGACGAACGCCCCTGATCCCATGCGGATCTCGAGGTCGAAATCGAACCCTGAGCCCAGGATGTTCTTCCCCAGCAGACCGTATTCCCTGGCTGCTTCTATCGCCTTCCCGAACCTTTCAACCGCAAGCGGGTACTCGGCCCTGATATAGGCGTAACCCTGACTGGAACCTATCGCGAAGGCAGCGATCGCCATACCTTCGATTACGCTATGGGGGTCGCCTTCAAGGACGCTGCGGTCCATGAACGCGCCGGGATCGCCCTCGTCGCCGTTGCAAAGAACGTACTTAACGTCGCCCTTCGACTTGCGGCAGAATTCCCACTTGAGCCCCGTCAGAAAACCGGCGCCGCCGCGGCCCCTGAGCCCGGATTTCTTCATCTCGTCTATGACGGCGCCGGGGTTCCCTTCCTTGAGGACCTTGGCAAGCGCCTGGTAGCCGTCGCGGGCGATGTACTCTTCGATCTTCAGCGGGTCTATGATGCCGCAGTTGCGCAGGACGATCTTGACTTGCCTCCTGAAGAAAGGGATTTCGCCCATAGTCGCCGCTGGCGCGCCGGTGTCCGATGTCTTCGCCACAAGGCGCTCCACAACGCGGCCCTTCAGGAGATGCTCTCGGACTATCTCTTTCGCGTCCTCCGGCTTTACTTTCTGATAGAAGACGCCTTCGGGATAAACCACCACCACGGGACCCGCCGCGCACGGGCCGAGGCATCCCGTCTCCACTACCTTGCATTCCCCGGCCAGGCCGCTCTCGCGCATGGCATCCCCGAACGCCGAAACGACATCCAGCGCCCCCGACGCTACGCACCCGGCCCCGGTGCAGACCAACACGTGGCTCCTTACCGCTTCCATGAAGCTCTCTCCTTTCCTGGCATGGCCGCTTACTTGACCAGAAGGTCCGCCACGGGCCTGCCTCCTAAAAGGTGCTCGCGGACGATCTCCCGGACCTTCGCCCCGTCAAGCTTGCAGTATCGGTATTCGGTTCCGGACTTGTCCACTACCGTCATCATCGGTTCGCGATCGCACAGTCCGGCGCAGCCGGACTGTTTGAGCAGCACCTTCGATGCGCCCTCGGCGCCGAGCGCCGAGACCAGCGCGAGCAGCACGTCCCTGGCGCCGGCGGCTATTCCGCACGTGCCCATGTGGACCGTTACCTGCATTTCCCCGGCGCCGACGCGCAGGTCCAAGTCCTTCTTGGCGCCATCCCTGATGGCGTTCAGGTCCTCTATGCTCCTGATTTTCTTCCCCATCTCCGGTCCTCCAGTCTCTACCGCATCGCCTACGCGGTCCTGTACTTGTCCAGTATCTCCCCTACCCTGGCGGGTTTTACCCGTTGGAGCACATCGCTGTTCACCATCATCGCCGGAGCCAGACCGCAGGCCCCGAAGCATCTGGCGACCTCCAAGGTGAACTGCCTGTCGGCCGTCGTATCGCCGACATCCACGCCCAGCTTCTTCTTGATGGCATTGAGAACCTGCTTGCCGCCGCGCACATAGCAGGCGGTCCCGAGGCATACGCGGACTAGGTTCTTGCCTCGGGGCTTGGTCGAAAAGAACGAGTAAAAACTCACTACGCCGGCCACCTCGCTGTATGGCTTGTTCAGCCCCTCAGCGATCCGCTTCATGGCCGTCTCGGGAAGATATCCGAAGATGCCCTGCGCTATCTGCAGAACCGGAATCAGCGCCCCCGGCTTGTTCCTGTACTCCCGGATCGTCTCGTCAAGCCTCTCCATTAGCTCTTTTTCCGAAGCAACCTCCCCGCATGCGCAACATGCCTGTCTCTCTACCATATGATCAGCCTCCCTTCGCGCCTCCGCTTCCTCGCCCTCTCCCTTACGCCCCCTTGCCGTCTTCCGCGATCCCAATCGCGATCCTACGCTTTGAGGCGACGCGCCCGCGACCACCCGGCTTCCCCGGCCAAGGTCGCCGCTGCCTCCCTCCGCGCCCCATCCGCACCCCCTCCATTCGCCTCTCCAACTCCGGCCTGCAGCCGGCCCAGCATCTCTCCCAAGGTCCCGGCGTCGCGCTCAATCGGCGAACTGCATCTCGGCGATGCCCTCCCGTATCCGTTCGGCCACCATCCGGGCGAGGGTCAGGCCGCATCTTTCTCCCGCGCCGAGCCTGCGCAACTCGTCGGAAACCCTCACCTCCCGTTCGCGGCTCCCGTTGACCAGGCGGCACCTGAGGTCTAGCTCCGGACGCGTACAGACGATCGAAGAGATCGTCGCGGCGAGGTCGCCAAGAGGGCTGCGGTC
>CALKMO010000201.1 GCA_937991785.1 uncultured bacterium
GCCTGGTGCGGCGCACAGATTCTTCCCCGGCCTTCGGAATCAGACCGACATCTCCCCTGTCGAGCACGCCCGGCCTGCCGGGCGGCTGCGCAGAACCGCCGTACGCTCGAACAACGGCGGCAGCCCGCCCTGTACCAACCGCGCCTCCTCTCGAAACCGAGACCGCTTCACAGGCAATAACCGCGCCCTCTCCCGATGCGGCGGTCCTTTCGGCTGCGGAGGCGCGCCTGAGCTGTCCGCAGGCCGCGCGGATCGAACCGCCCTTCGACAACCGAACAGTAACAGGAATGCCTGCCGCCGATAGGATCGAGCGGAACTTTTCGACGGTTTCCATCCCGGGCCGCTCGAACGCCGTCCCCTCGACCGGGTTGTACGGTATCAGGTTCACCTTGGCGTCAAAGCCGGAAAGCAGGGGAACGAGGTTCGAGGCTTGGCGCGGCGAGTCGTTGACGCCCTTCAGCAGAACGTACTCGAAGGTGACCTGGCGCCCGGTAGTCTTGAAGTACCGGCGGGCCGCATCCACCACCTCGCGGACCTTGTAACGCCTGGCGGCAGGGACCAAGGCTTCGCGGGTTTCGTCGTCGGGAGCGTGGAGGGATATGGCGAGCTCCACCTGCAGGTCCTCCGCGGCGAGCCTTTCGATCGCCGGTACTATGCCGACCGTAGAAATTGTGATGTGGCGCGCTCCGATCCCAAGCCCCAGCGGAACGGGGGCGTTTATCCTCCGGACCGATGCCGTGACCGCCTCGTAATTGAGAAGCGGCTCGCCCATTCCCATGTAAACGACGTTGTGCACCCTTTCTCCAGTAAGCCCCTTTATATGCACGACCTGCTCCACTATTTCCTCGGCGCGGAGGTTCCGCGAAAAGCCCGACAACCCAGTGGCGCAGAAGGCGCATCCGATCGGGCAGCCCGCCTGGCTGGAAAGACAGACCGTGTTCCGCCCCGGCTGGCGAATCAGCACGGCCTCGATGGAATCGCCGTCGTCCGTCTCGAACAGGAATTTTTCCGCCTCGCCGGCCCGGCCGCCGATCCGCCGGGAGGGCTTAAGGGAGTAAAGCGGCGCCTCTCGCGCGAGGCGTTCGCGTAGGGCGAGCGGAAGGTTCGACATCTCCGAGTACGCCCCGGCGGCCTTGGCGTAAACCCAATCCATCACCTGCCTGGCGCGGTATCGAGGCTCGCCCAGCCGATCGAAAAATGCGGCGAGAGCGTCCGGATCCAAGGCTGCGAGCGATCGAGGGGCAGGCGAGACATTATCGGCGCCCCCCGCCGCTCCCGACGGCCGCCCTATGCCGGGCAGATTGTGAGGGACTCGGCCTTCGCCGGCTCCGCCAGCTCCGGTCATTGCGCTTCCCATGGTCTGACCCGCCTTGTTGCCGTTCGAACCGCCCCCCACGCGATCCCCAAACCGATTTGCGGGAATGCCAAACGGGACTTCCGGCCGCCCCGATCCACTTCGGCTGCAGAGAGCGCGGAACGATGCTGACGTCCCCCACCCGCGCACCGCCAATCTGCACCACCTGGGCGCCGAGGCGCGCGTCGCAGGCCGCACCGGCTTTGGACCGTTCCATTATGGCCGGATCGCTCCAGGGAACGGAATGAACGTTCACGAAATGTTATGTTCCCGCATCTTTTCCCAGAGGTTCTTCCTGCTGATCCCCAGTATTTCTGCGGCGCGCGTCCTGTTGCCTCCCGTACGTTCCAGGACGGCCCGGATATGTGCGGCTTCCACCTCGGCCACCACCTGGCGCAACGGTTTAAGTTCCGAATCCAGGGCCTTCTCCTGTCCGGCTGCGATATTGCCGGGTTGCGCTATGCCGCCGGCCTTAGATCCTTCGGCCGAAGGCCCGACTGAACCCAACGCCCTGGCGAAAGCATCCAACGATCCGCCGGCCGCGCGGGGGAGCAGATGCTTGGCATCAAGCTTGTCGTTCTTGCCGGCCATGGCGATGGCGCGCATTATGGCGTTCTCCAGTTCCCTTACATTGCCGGGCCATTTGTAAGCCGCCATTTCCTTCATGGTCTCTTCGTCTATTGAGTACCTGTGGTTGCCCCCGTGCAGGCGGATGAAGTGCTCGCACAGCAACGGCAGATCCTCCATCCTCTCCCGAAGCGGCGGCAGGTTGATGCTGACCACATGCAGGCGGAAATAAAGGTCGTCGCGGAAGCGGGCTTGGCGAACCAGCATCGAAAGGTCCTGCTTGGTAGCCGCGATGACCCGCACGTCAACCTTTATGGTGGTCGTCCCCCCTATCCTCTCGAACTCCCTCTCCTGCAAGACGCGCAGCAGCTTGACCTGCGTCGGGAGCGACATGTCGTCTATGTCGTCGAGGAAGATGGATGAACCGTGGGCAAGCTCAAACCTGCCGATCTTCCTCTCGCGGGCGTCGGTGAAAGCCCCTTTCTCGTGGCCGAAAAGTTCGTCCTCCAGCAGGGATTCCGGAAGCGCGGCGCACGAGACCTTTATCATCTTATTGGCGCACCGCGGCGAATTCCTGTGGATGGCCTGGGCCACCAGTTCCTTCCCGGTGCCGGATTCACCGTTTATGAGGACGGTGGCGTCCGACGGCCCTATCGTCTCTATGACGTCGAACAGCTCCTGCATGCGGGCCGACTTGCCTATTATCCTGTCTATCCTGAACCTGCCGGTGATCTGCGTCCGGAGGCGTTCGTTCTCCTCGCGCAGGTTGCGAAGCTCCTCGATCTTGGCCAGGCGCGCCAGGACGTCCTCGTTGAGGAACGGCTTTAAGATGTACTCCGCGCCCATCTTTGTCGCCTCGACGGCCGTCCCGATGGTGCCGTGGCCGGTGATGACAAGCATCGCCAGATCGGGGTTTTTATCCCTCGCCTCTTTCAGGAGCTGGATGCCGTCGCCGTCCGGAAGGCGCATGTCCGTTATACAGCAGTCGAACGATCCTTCCTCCAAGAGAGCACGCGCCTCGGCCGCCGTCCCGCACCTGAGCACATGGTGCCCGGCCTCCTCCAGGGCGTCTCCCAGCGTAATCCTGATGGTAGGCTCATCGTCAACGAGCAATATCTTCATGCCCATCCTCCGGCCTCCCGCGGTGAGGTCTCAACGAATCAGCCTCCAGCCGCCGGTATCCAGAAAGTAACCCTGGTCCCCTTGCCGGAATCACTTTCGATCTCCAGACGCCCCCCATGGGATTCGACCAGGTGGCGCACGATCGCCAGCCCAAGTCCCGAGCCTTTGTCGGGGCCCTTCGTCGTGTAGAAAAGCTCGCCGGCGTGGCGGAGCTGTTCCTCCGTCATGCCGCAACCGGTATCCGATATGGCGATCTCCACCATGGGCGGATCGCCCCCCGCCGCTTTCGCAGTTATGCTTATTTCGCGCAGCGGCCTGTCCTTGAGCGAGTCCAAGGCATTGGTCAACAGGTTGAGGGCGATCTGGGATAACTCCGCCTTGGCGCCCAGCACGTACGGTAAATCTTGCGGAACCTCCATGCGCAGTACCGCGCCCTCGGCTTCGATCCGGTGTCTGCAAAACGCCGCAGCCTCCTCGATCGCTCCGGCTATGCTCACCGGTCCAACCTCGGATTTTGCCGGGCTGGCGAACTGTAGCAGCCTTCTTACGATGTGCTGTATGCGCTCCATACCCTGGATGATCAGGTCGAGATACTCGGCGTCCCGCTGGGATAGATTCGCCCTCTGCCGTACGGCGCGGGCGGCGTTCATCATACCTCCCAGCGGGTTGTTGATTTCGTGCGCCACGCCGGCCGCCAACCTGCCCGTCGCTGCCAGGCGTTCGGCCACCATCAGCCCGCGCTGGGACTTCTCGAAGCGAGCCGTGGCCTCCTTTATCTTCGCCTCCAGATTCCGCCTAAGGTCGGCCACCTCGCCTACCATGCGGTTATACGCCCTTATCAATTCTCCGACCTCGTCTCTTCTGTCGAGCTCCGGCACCTTGGCCGCGCCGGGGCTGGCGCCTATCAAACGGCTTGCGCCGGCAAGGTTCTCCACCGGCCTTATGACGAGCCGATCCAGCAGACCGTAGGTTACGGCAACCAATACCGCCGTCCCAGCCGCCAGCGTGGAAAGGGCGCCAAGTATCTCGCCTACAAACGACACGTTCGCCGGGGGGCTTTTTACCAGAACCGTCCAAGATCCGCCGGCAGGATCGCCGGGGAACTCGCGCGCCGCGTCGTAACCCTTCGTCCCGCGGACCACGCTGCCCTCTGGCAGCGGGTCGGACGAAGAAGCCCATACGACGACTTTCGAACTGTTCAAGACGGCGAGTCCCTCTACCGCCTCGGGATCCAGAAATTTCCAGCCGTGCGCGCCTAGGAATCCGGCGCGCTCGGCCGGCGGTATCGCCGCCAACGCCACGGCGATCTGGCGGGCCGCCGCGCGGGAAACCGCCTGCCGCGCGCGGACGCGCTCACCGGCCAAGTCCGCTGTGACGGCCAGCGCCAGCATCACCGACACTACGCACATGACGGCGGCGATCGCTACAACGACTTTCTGCCTCAGACTCATCCGATCCCTCGGGCTAATGCCTTGCGCCGCCTGACGGCCCGGATTCCGGAAGCGGAGCCGGATCGGGGAACACCCGCGCCGGGGCGAGCCTGCGCAAAGTCTCGCGCACCATCGCGTACTCCGCCGCCGCAGCCCGCAGATCGGCTTGCTCTATCTCTATGTGTACGTTCGGCAACGTCACGAAACCCTTCTCGTCGGCGTCGGGCGCGCCGGGCTTGTATGCCTTCCGGAACTCCGACGGATCCAGCGATTCGATCAGCCGCCCCCGCGCGCCGATCTCAAGCCGTTTCCTCTGGTACGGATTCAGGTTCCCTTGGGCATCGCGGGCGCGGTCGGCATTGGCCATGTTCTCCCGTATTATTGCGATCCTTCTCCGCAATCCCTGGAGGACCGTCGTAAGCGCGTCCGTGACCGCGTCGCGGTTCTCCAGGGGAATCGAAAGGCAACCCTGCAAGACGCTTACCGGGATGCCTAGCGCCTTAAGGTGGGCAGCCGTCCAAGGCAGCTCGTCGAAAAGCATAAGATCGCCTTCTCTGGATCGCGGCTGAGCCTGCTCGGGAGGGGGAGGAAGCTCGTGCTGCCTTACGACCGGCCTCTCGCTAATCCCCGTCGCTTCAATCTCCACCGAAGCCAGGATTTCAGCCAGCCTCATAAGGGCGGCGCGCAGCGGAGGAAGCGAGGCCAGGATAGAACGATCCTGGAGGGGATCGCTCGCCGGCATCTCCAAGCACCCCGGGATCAGCCCCGGCCCGCCCGGATCTCCGGGAGCCGCGCGCCTAGTCGCTCCGGGCCCCTCCGGCTCGGGAAAGATCGCCCCGTCGCCGCTCAGAGATCCCGGATCGGATACCACCGACAGCTCTATGCGCCCCAGGCGCCTCCACTCTCCCCTCCCGCCCTTGTATTCGACCGCGCCATCGCTCAGTATTCTCAACCCTACCGCATCGGCGGGGACGGGCTCGACGGGAGAATCGAGCACTCCGCCGGCGATGCGCAGCCGCCCAGATCGATCCACGCATATCCTGCCGTCCCTACAAAGGAAAAAGCGGCGATGCGATACCGTCGCGGACATATCCGAAGTCTGCGCGAAAGCAGGCTCATCATCCTTCCGCCCTTTCGGAACCGCACCCGGTGCGGCTGGAAC
>CALKMO010000202.1 GCA_937991785.1 uncultured bacterium
ATATTGATGGCGTTGCGGAAAAATATTCGCGCGAACGATTCCGCTATCACGCACGGATGCCCTTGGACCTTTATGGCCACCGGAGCATGTTCCCTTGAGGATCCGCATCCGAAGTTTTTACCGGCCGCAACGATGTCGTTCGGCCTCATGACGGCCGTTATTGCCGGATCCGCGCCCTCCATGCAGTGGCGCGCCAGTTCCTTCTCGTCCGATGCGAACAGGTACCTGGCGGGTATGATCTGGTCGGTGTCTATGTTGTCGCCGAACTTTATTGCGCGGCCGCGAATCGTATTCGAACCCACCTGCGCGCCCTCCGCGAAACCCGTTTCCCCGGAATACGGGCGGGACGCCCGCCCCATGCGAAAAATGTACATGGATGGTCGCCGCATGACCAGAAAAATCCGACCCCTTTTCGGCCGAGGATAAGGCCGGCCCCGGTCATTGGGAACGTTCGAGGCGTTTTTCCCATCCCGTCTTCTCCTCGTTCCGCTTCCCCGGAGCATTGAAAAAGACCGCCGCTCGGGTGTAAACTCGCGTCCGCACGCATGGCGGTTCTGCCGTTTGAGGCGGTCGGCGCCTCCCCCGGTCGGATGGACGCAGCCGGGGACGCTCGGCTCGGGCGGCTAAGGGACGCAAAGGCATGAAAAGGGCTTAGGCATGTCCGATATCAGCTCCAGGAAGCGGCTTCCGGAAGGGGCGAGCGTTCCCAGGCGGGATTTTATCGGGATGGCCGCGCTGGCGTGGTCGGGCATTGCGCTGGCCGCTGCGGGGACGACCGCGGCGGCGTTACGCTTCCTGTTTCCCCGCTTTGGCGGAGGGGGGGGCGGCGAGTTTTCCGCCGGAGATATCTCCGATTTCTACGTTCTGCCCGGGATGGTGGCGGAAAAATACGCGCGCGGGCGCGGCGTGTTTCTCGTGAGGCTGCGGGAAGATGGCATCGAAAAGCTGGTGGCCGTATCGGCCGTCTGCACCCACCTTGGGTGCCGCTTGAATTGGGTCGGTGCGGAAGGGGTGTTCAGATGTCCGTGCCACGGATCGAGCTTCCATCCCGACGGCCGGAATGCATCGGGTCCTGCGATGAGACCGCTGGAGCGCTTCGCTATACGCGCCGAGGCCGATGGCCGGATTGTGGTTGACAAGGGCAAGATTTTCCGCGGCGAGACCGGCGGGTGGAGGCGGCGGGAGACCTACGTACCTATGTCCTGACGGGCGCCGCGGCCCGGACGAATTTCCGCGTTTGAACCTCGCTGGAGAGCGGAAAGACATCGCGGAACCGTAGCCGGAGCGATGCCGACATGGCGCGTTGCCACGCACTGTTTCTGACCGGTTCGGCGGCGCTTCTGGCGCTTTGCGGCTACATCGCTATTGAAGAGCGCAACAGACTGCGGCTCGTCCGCGAGATAGACAGGATGTTGGACGGATTGGAAGCCGCATATGCAAGCGGCGAAAGTGCGGCTGGTCGGATCCCCCCCTCAGCCTACGGGCGCATGCTGCGGACCGGTCCCATACTGGCGAGCGATATGCCGCTAGATCTCGGCGCGGCCTCGGCGCCACGCGAGGACCGGTGCACCGTATGCCATGCGACGATAGCCGATCCGCGTTATGCGGACCTCGACCTGTTGTGCGACGACCTCCTGCTGAAGGCGGTCCTGAAGGCGGATGGAACGCCGGATGCCGGCGGCAGGCGGTATATAAGCGAAAAATATGGAGACCCGGGCGCGATAGTCCCCATGGTGCGGGAGTTGGCGGCGGCCTTCGGGGTCGCACGCGCG
Source organism: uncultured bacterium (assembly GCA_937991785.1). Classification (GTDB taxonomy): domain Bacteria; phylum Planctomycetota; class SZUA-567; order H5-PLA8; family CALKMO01; genus CALKMO01. Next base: position 1,773 of record CALKMO010000202.1, read on the forward strand.
CTGCCGCAGGCGGCGCGGGCGCTGAAGGCGCATCCGAGGCTCGATCTATTCGTTGGTCCGGATTCGCCACACCCGATCGGGGACTACGGATGCACCATATGCCACGGCGGCATGGGGATAGGAACCTCGTTTCAAAGCGCCGCGCATTCGCCCGGAGATGAGGATACCCGGAAACGGTGGGAGAAAGATTACGGCTGGGTTCCGCATGGGAACTGGCCGCGCCCCATGTTGCCGCTCCAATACGTTGAGGCTTCCTGCGCAAAATGCCACTCCGAAACCGATTCGATACGCGGCGCGCCAGTGCTTTCGAGAGGTTTTGATCTGGCGGCCGAACTGGGATGCTGCAACTGCCATCCGTTCGGCGAATCCTCGCCCTTCGATCGGGTCGGCCGTGTCGGATGGGACCTGCGCCGCATCGGCGAGAAGACTTCGCCAGGCTGGGCGACGGATTTCGTGAAGGACCCGACCGCCTTTCGGCCGACTTCCAAGATGCCGCGGTTCTTCGGGATCGGCGGTCTCAGCGTCAAAAATTCGGCGGGCAGCAAATCGAGCGGAGATGGCAGGGATGCAGTTGGGATGGAAGAGGCCGGCCGGCTCTCCGGCGCCGGCGCGCCGTCCGCGGACGAAGTGCCGTCCGGAAAGGCCTCAGACAACGTTACGGGGAAGGCGACCGATGCCGGATACGCTGAAGCGCGGTGCATTGCGGAATATTTGTTTGCTGTCTCGGCCGCCCCTTCGATGGCCGAAGCAGACTGGGCGGAGACGGAAACCGGCGCGGGCGCCGGGGTTGATCCGGGAACCGGGCGCGAACTCTTTCGGGCCGTCGGCTGCCTCGGATGCCACTCCGCGGCATTGCCGGGGTTGCAATTAGGCGTATCCGGCTTCGGTCCCGACCTATCGCGCGTGGGCGAAAAAACTTCCGCCGCGTGGCTTAAGAGATGGCTGCGCTCCCCTGCTGCGTACTGGACCGAGACGCGCATGCCCTCCCTGCGGCTTAGCGAATCGGAGGCGGCGGCCATCGCCTCTTGGATATCCGGCAGCCTGCGTTCCGGAAAGCCCGCTTCTTCCAACCTTCCGCCTCTCCCGCCCGCCCGTGTCTTGGAATCGCTGGCGGCCGATGCCGGCGCTCCTATGGCCGGCGATGGAGCGGACGGCGGGATGCCCGGCCTGTTCCGCGGCGCATCTTCGGCCGGATCTATCGGCGAACGGTCCACGGCGAAGGATGTCGAAGGCGGACGCCCTGCGAAGGATGCAGGCGGACCGGGCGTTCCGGGAGGCGGAGGAGACCCTTCCCATCTCGAAAGGGCTATAGCCGCCGGCAGGCGACTTGCGCGCCGCTACGGATGCTTCGCCTGCCATTCGATAGGCGGCATGTCGGACGAGCCGAAGCCAGGACCGGACCACGGTGCGGCTGGGGATAAGGACGTCCGCGAAATACAGTTCGGTGATGCGGATATACCCCATACCCGATGGGATTATTTTTCAAGGAAGATCACAGACCCGCGCGCGTTCGAGGCGGGCGCCGCCGGTGGCGGGGTTAGGCTCAGGATGCCGAAATTCGATCTGTCCGACGGAGATGTCCGCGCTCTGACCACGCTGTTGCTTTCGTTCACGGCAGAGAAGATCCCTGAGGCTAGGCGGCGGAGACCGCCTCCAGGCGGCGTCCTGGCGATGTTGGGCGAACGGGCTATCCGGCGGCTCAATTGCGCCGGCTGCCACCTAATAGGGTTGGAGGAAGACGTAGTGCCGCTGGCGCGGATGGCCGATCCCC
>CALKMO010000203.1 GCA_937991785.1 uncultured bacterium
GGACCCGGCGGTGCGGCAGGGACGGCGGAGGAACAGGCCGTAAAAGGCGCGACGGCCGAAACGGCGGCGGAAGAAACTACGGGATGGGAAGGGCGGCGCGACGCCGCATGCGTCCTTAAAGCGCTGGCGATAATCGGCGCATCCGGCGAACGCCCGGCGTCCGGCAAGATATGGTACCGTATCGAAGGCATGCCGGCGCGGCTGGACCCGGGGGATGTGGTTGAGTTCACTGGGTGGTTGAGACCGATAGCGGAAACCAACGAGCCGGACACCTTCGACAGGGCCGAGATCCTCCGGGCCAGGGACATACGGGTATTCTGCAAAGGCCCTGCGCCGAAGGCGAGGGCGGCGGGCGCGGCGGGCGGGCTTCGAATTGTCCCGGCGCGCATGCAGGCCGCCGGCGCAAGACTGTTCCATCGGATGCTCCCGCCGGAAAAAGCAGGGCTCATATCGGCCATGCTGCTGGGCCATCGAGGCAACCTGGCCTCGCTTGACAGGGAATCGTTCGCCGCCGGCGGGGTCGGACACCTGTTGGCGGTAAGCGGCCTTCACGTTCAGATGCTGATGCTGATTATCTGGCAGGGCTTGTCCGCCATGGGTATAAATCGCCGCAAGGCGGCCGTAGCGATCGTCGCGGCGGCTATCTTTTACTGCCTGATTGTCGGCGCCAACGTGCCCGCGGTCAGGGCCACCCTGATGATCTCCGCTTACTCCGCGGCGGCGATATTCCGGCGCCGCCCCGACGCGTTGAACAGCCTCGGATTCTCCGCCGCGGCCGTTCTTGCTTGGGATCCGGCCGATATGTTTACGGCGAGCTTCCAGATGTCATTCGGGGCGGTGCTGGCGATCGCCGTACTGGCGCCGGGGATCGCGGCGGCCGTCCTGAAGATCGCCGCGCCTTTTTACGGAAGCGCTGTCCGCGCAAGCCCTCCGCCGGTCCCGGCCGGTTCCCGGATGGCCAGATGGAAGGATGCTGCGGCCCGTTATTTGGCAGAAGGCATAGCCGTTTCGTTTGCCGCATGGATAGGGACGGCTCCCGCCACGGCCTGGCATCTCGGCATATTCACGCCGTACGCGGTCCCGGCCAACCTCGTGGCGATCCCTGCGGGAATGGCTGCATTGGCATGCGGCATACTGGCGGTCCCCGTCTCGTTCCTGCCATGCCCGGCGCCCGATGCGGCCGGGGCCGTCCTCGGCGCGGCGCTGGGGCTTCTTTCCGCGTCCACGCGCCTGATCGCCTCGATTCCCGGCGCCTGCATCGCCGTTCCGCCGCCGCCGCCCGCAATACTGGCCGCGTACGCGGCATGCTGGGTCTTGGTCGGCTTGCTCGGAGCCGGAGTCATAACGGCCGGAAAGGCTGGATCGGCGGGACCATCGCGGCGACCCGTACCGGCAGTCGCAGCGGCATGCCTGTCCCTGGCGCTTCTCCCGGCCGGCTCGCTGTTCCGGAATCCGCCAGATTCGCTTACGGTAACCTTTCTCGACCTCGGTTCCTCTGGAGCGGCCCTCGTCGAATCGCCCGGAGGAGGAACCGTTCTTCTGGATGCGGGAGACCGGGGCGACGGCAGGCGAATCAGGGAGATGCTCAGGCGTCGGGGAATAACTCGGCTCTCTGCGATGATCCTGACCGCCGACCGCCCCGACAGGTCGGGCGGAGCCGCGGCCGTGTTGGGCGGCGTTCCGGCCGAGCGCGTCTTCCTTCCGCCGGATCCTTCGCCGTCGATCCGCCTGCTGGATGTCATCGAGGCGGTCCCGCCGGATCGTCTTAGCGTCGGCCGAGCGGGCGACGTATGGGAGGGGCCCGGTGGGCTTACGGTATCCTGGTTCCACCCTCCGCGGCCGGCTCCAGGCATGTTCGGCAAGGCCGGCGAAACGGTCCTGAGGATAGACTCCGGCCGACACTCGGTCGTCGTCGCCTCCCTCGGCGGTTCCGAAACATCAGCGGCGCTCGGCCGCGCCGCCCGCGCCTCCGATCCTCTTCGGCCAACGGCCGCGCCCGCATCTTTCGACGGCGATCCCTTCAGCGTCGCATCCTCCAGGGCCGGCAGCGGACGCGATGCCGGTCCTCCCGCGGTAGGGCGCGCGACGATATTTTTCTGCCCGTCGGGGGGATCCGTCGCCCCGCCGGCGATCGAAGCCGCCAAAGCTTGCCGCCCGGCGGCATGGGCGTTCGGCGGATACTGGGAAGGCGAGGAACGCGGGCCGGATATCGCCGATGCATGCGCGCGAGCCGGCATCCCGGCGCTCGCGCTGCCAGAAGTAGGCAGCGTCGAGGCCGTAGCGACCGGCGCCGGATGGTCGCTGCGGGCGTACAGGCGCGGGAGATGGGAACCTATAGCACTCGGGGCGCGATAGCTGTTTTCTGAATCATCATCTCGGTTTTGGCTAAGCAAAGGCTTTTCCTATTATTTAGAAAAAGCAGTGAGGAGAATTGCGGATGAAGAGTTTTTGCGTATAGCATCCCTTTGCTGAGCCTGACGCTCCCGTCCGCGGTAAAGCGCGACAAACCGTCCGCCGCCCCTTCGGGCATGTGCAGCCTAAATCGTCGTGCCCAAAAACAAAACCGCGGTCGGATTGGAATCTGCTTTGTTGCATAATCTGCGCCATAACGCTATGCGCAACAAGTGCTTGAGCGAAAACGCAGTTGCCGCGATATTGCGTTATAATTTTTTGCTTGGCAACGCCTTGCATCTTTTATGCAACAAAGCCCCTGGAATCCTGAACTGCAGACACCGTCGGCGGATCTTTCTCGCCCACTGCCCATTCAAGTTAATTATTCCTCGGTTTTTCCACGGCAAGCAGGAAGCGGATATCGCGCCGCTTTTCGGGCCATAGTCCCAAGTCCAGCAGAAGAAGGGCCCTGCAGCCTGGAGTCATCTGTTGTGCTACGGCCTCTTTGAGGCGGTCCATCGAATCTCCGCCTACGGCTTCGGCGGGAGGGTAACGGGCTGAAATCGCGGCCAGGAACGAGGCGTCCCAGGCGCTCCGACCCATTTTGAGCAACAGGATGCCCGCCTCGACCGTCGGGGTCCGCTCAAGCCCGCCTTCGCTCCGCCTTTCATCATACCGACCCGCGCCGGAACGGCCTTCATCCTGTCCGGCCGTACCGTGCCCGGCGGCTTCTATCCTCTCGACGGCGTCCCGGCCGCCGGCAATCCCGCCGCCGGTCGAAGTCTGAACCGGACAGGACGGATGAGCGTCTGGGAAAACCCATTTGCAGAAAGCGGATCGCGCCGGAGGCAGGCCGTCGGCGGCAATCAGCCAAGGGATCAGCATTACGCTTTCGTGGTCTTCGAAGACCCACAGGTCATCCGGGCCGGCCATTTCCGGCGCCGCATCCGAAGGCGGGACGAATGCCGGGGAAGCCCCCGCCTCTTCGAGGGCGCGCCGCACGGCCTGCACCTCGGCGTGTTCCTCGCGGCCGACGATCAGGACCTTGCCGAATTTCCCCATGAGCGCTTCCCCGACCATCGCGCGATTACCAAGGCCGCAATCTGTAGAAGCGCAGGCAAGGTTGCGCGAACCTATCCGCCTCGATCCGCTAGAGTCGGACCTCCTTCCCCGTCCTCGTGGACTCGTGTATGGCGTCGCATATCCGTGACAGGACCAGCGCATCCTCGCCCCTGGTCGCGGGATCGCGGCCCTCGCGGATCGCCTGCACGAACTCCTGGCACACCCTCGGCGCGTCCTCCTTGGGGAATACAGGCGTTATATCCGCGAAGCGCCCGGCCACGTCCTTATAGAACGTCAGCGGGTTGGTCTTGATGCCGCCCTTGGTCCCGAAGACGAACACCCCGTCGGCGCCGGACATGTGCGCCGCCCAGGCCTCCTCCAGCGTTATCCCGAAGCCGTTCTCCATCCGGATGAACGCCGAAACGTGCTCGTCTACGTCGTGCTTCAGCCCCTTCGGCGCGGTCGGGTGCACGCCCCTGAACGTGAATCCGCTTACCGAAACGGGCTTCGGGTAGCCGAGCAACCAAAGGGTGAAGTCGAGGTGATACTGGGCCATATCGTTGAGCGCCCCTCCGCCGGCCTTGGATTTGTCGAGGAACCAAGGCTGGTCCTTCATCATGTCCAGCCCCGGCCTGCCGCGCCTCCGGAGGAAGGTCGTCCTGGCATAGTAGATGTCTCCCAGTTCCCCCTCTTCGACGAACGCCTTCGCCGCCCGCGCCTGGACCGAGAACCTGTTGCGCGAGCAGCACACCGCCAGTTTCCTGCCGTATTTCTTCGCTGCGGCGACCATCTTCGCCGCTTCAGCGGCGTTCATCGCCATCGGCTTCTCGCACAGGACGTGCTTGCCCGCCTTAAGGGCGTCAATGGCAGGCCCCATATGCGCGAACGGCGGGGTGCAGACGCTGACCGCGTCGAGTTCGTCCATCTTCAGCATCTCGCGGTAATCTCCGAAGGCGTACTTGAGCCCGAACTCGGCCTTCGCTTTCTCGGCCCGCTCGGGCAGTATGTCCGCCGCCGCTGCCACCTCGACGTCCGGCCAAGCCATATATTCTTTAATGTGAGCTTTAGAAATGGCTCCGGCCCCGATTATGCCGACCTTGAACTTCCCCACAGGTTCCTCCTTTCTCAGAAGAGCCTTCCCGCATAAGCGGGCCACCGCGCATCCGCCGCCCGCTTAGCGCCGCTCGATGCCCGGCGTGCGGAACGGGGCGTGCCCCCGCCGCCGGTCCGTCAACAACCCCTCGCCGCCGTCCATGCCAACAGCCCCCCTGCCAGGACGATCTCGACTTGACGCGCGGTCAGCCCGTGGCGGCAGGCGACCTTGCGGCCCTTTGTAGAGTTAACGACGGTGACGGAATCGCCCGAAAGCAGCTCGCGCCGAACCTCCGGCAGGAGGATTTCATCGCCGCCTTCGAAGGCCGCGGCGTCCGCAGGATCGGCGAAGGTCAGCGGAAGCACGCCGAAGTTGACCAGGTTGTCCCTGTGTATTCTAGCGAAGGAGACGGCCAGCACGCACCTCAGGCCCAGAAACATCGGGACCATCGCGGCGTGCTCGCGGCTCGATCCCTGTCCGTAGTTCGACCCTCCGACTATCGCGACGGCATCGCCGGCGTCGCGAATCCGCCGCGCCCTGGCAGGAAACTCCGGATCCACCTTTACGAAGACGGCATCGGAGTACTTCGGCACGTTCGAACGATATTTCAGCCATTCCCCGGCCGGCATGATGTGGTCGGTCGTTATGTTGTCGCCGACTTTTATCGCGACGCGGCCGCGGACGGAATCCGGCAGCGGCGTTCCTTTGGGCGCCGGCTTTATGTTGGGGCCGAGAACAGTCGGGAGGGCGGCAGCCTTCGCCGGATCCGATTCCGGCGGTATTATGCCGGACCCGTCCGCCGGGAACCGCTTGGGAATCCTCACCCGCGGCGGCTCCTTTCCGAGCGATCGCGGGTCCGTAACGGCGCCGCGCAGCGCCGATGCCGCGCACACCTCGGCCGAAGCCAGGTACACCGCCGCGTCGGCGGTGCCGCTCCTGCCCTCGAAATTCCTGTTGAAGCTGCGCAGCGAGGCCGAACCCGACGCCGGAGCCTGCCCCATCCCGATGCACGGTCCGCAGGCGCATTCCAGTATCCTGGCTCCGGCCGACGCCAAGGCATCGAGTCCGCCCGAGGCTGCCAGCATCGCAAGCGCCTGTCGCGATCCGGGCGAGACGGTCATGCTGACATCGGGATGCACCGCCTCCCCCTTCAGGATCAGCGCCGCGGTCATAAGATCTCGGTAAGAGCCGTTGACGCACGACCCAATGCAAACCTGGGAGATAGGCGTCCCGGCGATCTCCAGCACGGGGCGCACATTATCAGGAGAGTGCGGGCAGGCCGCCAGGGGTTCCAGCTTCGAGAGGTCCAGCTCGATAATTTCATCGTAAACGGCACCATCGTCGGCTTCCATCGGCACGAAATCGTTCTCACGGCCCTGCGACCGCAGGAACTTGCGAACAGCCCCGTCGGACGGAAAGACGCTGGTCGTCGCCCCCAGCTCCGCGCCCATGTTGGCTATCGTCGCGCGGCCGAACACATCGAGCCGCCTCAGGCCGGGACCGAAATACTCGAATATCTTCCCGACCCCGCCCTTGACGGTAAGGCGTCGCAACAGTTCGAGTATCACATCCTTGGCAGAAACCCACGGCGGCAGATCGCCGGCCAGGCGTACTCCGACGATCGCCGGCATCTTCAGGTAGAACGGACCGCCGCCCATCGCCACGGCCACGTCCAGACCGCCGGCGCCTATGGCGATCATTCCTACCGCCCCGCAGGTCGGCGTATGGCTGTCCGACCCGAGAAGCGTGCGCCCAGGCCGCGCGAACCGTTCTAGGTGCACTTGGTGGCATATGCCGTTCCCGGGGCGGCTGAAGAATGCCCCGTATTTCCTGGCGGCCGACTGGAGGTACCTGTGGTCGTCGGGGTTCTCGAAGCCCATCTGGACCGTGTTATGATCCACGTACGAAACGGAAACCTCGGTCCGGACTCGCGGCACACTCATGCTTTCGAATTGTAGCCACGCCATGGTGCCGGTGGCGTCCTGGGTCAGCGTCTGGTCTATCCTTATGCCGATCTCCTCACCGACTTTCATTTCGCCCGATACCAGATGCGCCCTCAGTATCTTGCGCGCAAGGTTTTCGCCCATCTCGGTCGCTCTCCTTTCCGATTGCCGCGCCGGATGTTTTTTAGCTTAAAGTCGTCCCCGCATGCCGACCCGCAGCCTTGTCGTTGAAGCCGTTCCGAACGCAGAGCCCCGGCCGGATCGGCCGCCTCGGCGCGGTCCGGCGACCGTCGCCGGCCGGCCTCGGCCCGCCACCCGCGGCGCGGCGGTCATTCGCCCTCTTGCCCGTCTTCCCTCCGGGAACGCGGATTGTATCGGCATATTCCGCGCCGGGTAGGGGCCTTGAGAAACTCGATGAGTATCCTTGCGGCCGTCGCGGCGAATTTGCCCTCGGCCTCGCCCACTGCGGCGCCCAAAGGCTTCCCAGATCTGAAGACGAGGCGGAAAACGTCGCGGACCTGCGCACGGTCTTCCGCCGTAAAGGCCGGCCAGCGACGGAGGCCGATAGTGTTAATTCCGGATATCGAATTAGCCCCGTCGCCTATGGAGAACGGGGGAATGTCCATGCTGAAGCGCGAGCCGCCGCTGAGCATCGCCAGCATCCCGACGCGGACGAATTGATGGACCACCACGCCTCCGGATATATTCGCGCCGTCCTCGACGACAACGTGGCCGGCAAGGAGCGCGCAGTTGGCAAGATGCACTCCGCGCCCCAGATGGCAGTTGTGGCCGACGTGGGACGTCGCCATCAGGAAACAGTCGTCGCCTACAACTGTGGCGTTGCCTTCGCCGGTAGCCCTATGCACCTGGGCGTACTCGCGGATGATCACCCGGCTGCCTATAATCGTCCGCGAAGGCTCGCCCTTGTAAGCATGATCCTGGGGTTCGTGGCCTACGACGGCCCCCATGTGTATGCGGCACTCTTCGCCTATCTCGGTCGCGCCGGACAGGTGAGCATGCGCCATAACCGCCGTACCGCGGCCTATTTTTACCGGACCCTCAATTATCGCGTACGGACCTATTCTGACATCCGGACCGATCTCTGCGCGCCGGTCAACCACTGCGGTCGGATGTATGCCCATTTCTTCCTCCACTCCGCAAAAACATTCCCCTCGGCCGGCGACTCGCCGCGCAGACCCATCGGACCTGCGGGTCTCCGCACCCGAACCGGAAAACTCCGCGCCGGCACCGATATATTGCCGCTGCTCGTGCGCAGCGGCCCGATCCCCGCATACGCTATCCCTGCCGCTCCCGGCT
>CALKMO010000204.1 GCA_937991785.1 uncultured bacterium
TATCCCTTCAGGCCCTTTACGTAGGGGCAATCGGATGGGAACGCGTGCCGTTTTATCCCTTCCTCTACGCTCAGGCAATCGGGGTTTGCCTTGTGCCGGCGCTCGTAGACCCTGCAGAGGTTCGTTTCCTCGTCGAGGTACCTGCAGGGGAAAGGCGTCATGTAGACGACGCCGCCGATGTCCAGCTTCTTGCGGCAGCACCGCCCGCAACGTCTGCACAAAGATTCATCGGCCATCCGGAAAATCTCCGACGGATAGGACCGGCAGTTTAGTCCCGGACCGGCGCGCGTCAAGGCCGATCGCGCCTTAATTGTGGAAAGCCAGGCGCGGTCGAACGGCGTCATGCGTTTGACTGGGACGCTCCATAGGTGGTATACCCCTTCTTCCATGATGATCGCGGCTCTTGTCGGCCGAAAGTAAGGATAAGGCAGCTGCTGCACCCTGGGAGTCCGGCGGTTTTCTCGGGGAAGCGCAGGGTAAAGCGGAGAAGCGAACGACGCTTGTGGATCCCGCAAAGGGATCATACAAGGAAGAGAAGACGCCATAGGCGCGGGCTTCGGCGCTTCGATGGGGATAAGGCGGCAAGTTCAAATGGAACTGAGGAGATGTGGAGATGGGCGAGAAGATTAAGATCGGCGTGGTCGGTCTAGGCATCGGAAGGAATCATATCGCGAACTACAAGAAGCATGCCGGGGCCGAGGTCGTGGCGATATGCGACACAGACGAGGCGAAACTCTCCAGGGTCGGCGATGAGCACGGGATAAAGAACCGCTACAAGAGCCTCGGCGAAATGCTGGCCGCCCACAAGCTGGACGTGGTGAGCATAGCCACGCCGAACAAATTCCATGCGCCTCTCACGATAGAGGCCCTTAAAGCCGGCTGTCACGTTCTGTGCGAGAAGCCGATGGCGATGAGCGCCGCCGAGGGCAGGAGGATGGTGGAGACCGCGAAGAAAACCGGCAGGCGGCTCATGATAAACTTCTCTTACCGGTTCATGCCGGTAAGCCTCGCCCTGAAAGAACAGGTTGATGCCGGCGTCCTGGGCGAGGTCTACTTTGCGCGCTCGATCTGGCACAGGCGGTGGGGGCTTCCGAAATTCGGCGGATGGTTCGGCATCAAGAAACTCTCCGGCGGCGGTCCGCTCATAGATCTGGGCGTCCACCGCCTCGATCTGGCGCTCTGGCTCATGGGCTACCCCAAGCCCGCCGCGGTCCTGGGCTCCGCCTACGACAAGCTCGCGGCGCCGGCCGCCAAGGCCGCGAAGGTCGAATTCGACTGCGAGGACTTCGCGGTGGGACTTGTCAAGTTCAAGGAAGGAATGACGCTGGAGCTGGAGGCGAGCTGGGCGGCGCACAGGCCCGAGGCGGAATTCATGGAAACCTGGATATTCGGATCGAAAGGCGGCCTGGTCCACCGCAACGTCGGGGGCAGGTACGAGTTCGAGGCGGAGATTTTCGCGAAGGAGGGAAATTCGCGTCTGGCGAAGAGGATCGTCTCCTTTGACCAGAAGGTCCCGTCCGCGATGGAACATTTCGTCGACTGCATCCTGGCGGGCAAGCCGCACATGGCGACCGGCGAGGAAGGCGTCAAGGTTATGCAGATACTGGACGGCATATACAAGAGCGCCGCTACGGGGAAGGCCGCGATTGTTTCCTGATCTGTCTGCGCGAACCGCTCGCGATCTTCGCGGCTGCGCGCACGGCGGGATCTCCCCGCCATGGCGGTCGAAATACTGCGCCCGGAAGTGGTGCCGTCTTCCGATCTGCGAAGGAACCCTCTCCGACTAAAAACCGCTAGAACCCGCAGATAGGAGGAAAAGACGAATGAGGATAAGCGTGATAGGTACGGGCTATGTGGGCTCGGTGACGGCGGCATGTTTCGCCGAGGCGGGGCACGATGTGGTCGGCCTAGACGCGGATCCGGCCAAGGTCAAAACGCTGTCCGCGGGCGAAACGCCCCTGTTCGAACCGGGCCTGAAGGATCTCCTGGCGCTGGGATTGCGCGAAAAGCGGCTGCGGTTCACCACGGACTACTCCGACGCCGTGCGGTCGTCCGACATCGTCTTCCTGGCGGTGGACACGCCGTCCCGCGAGGACGGGTCGGCCGACCTGTCGCGGATAACCGCCGCTGCCGAATCGGTCGCGCGGTGCGCCGAGGGGCGCAAGCTGGTCGTCGTCAAAAGCACCGTGCCCGTCGGCACCACCCGCTCGCTCGGCGAAAAGATGCGCGCCGCCGGAGCGCCCGATATATCAGTGGCGTTCAACCCCGAGTTCCTGAAAGAGGGATCCGCGGTGGGAGACTTCCAGCGGCCCGATCGGATCGTCATAGGGACCGACGAGGACCGGGTCTTCGAGGTCCTGCGCAAGCTTTACGATCCGTTCGTGCGCACCGGCGCGCCGATACTGAGGATGGGCATCGAGTCGGCCGAGTTGACCAAATACGCGTCCAATGCGTTCCTCGCCACGCGCATATCGTTCATGAACGAGATTGCGAGGCTCTGCGAGAAGGTGGGGGCCGACGTCGAGGCGGTCCGGCGCGGCATGGCTTGCGACTCGCGCATAGGCAGCAAATTCCTTTTCGCGGGCATCGGGTTCGGCGGGTCGTGCTTCCCGAAAGACCTTCGGGCGTTGGCCGCATCGGGAAGGTCCGCCGGGATCCGGATGCGGATAGCCGAGGCCGCGCTGGCCGTCAACGAGGAGCAGAAGCTGTGGCTCCTGCCGCGCATCAGGAAGGAACTCGGAGGCTCGCTGCAAGGCCGCACCGTAGCCGTATGGGGACTGGCATTCAAACCGCGCACGGACGATCTGCGCGAGGCGCCGGCCGTGAGCATCATACGCGCGCTCCTCGAAGACGGAGCCGTAGTACGGGCCTTCGATCCGGTGGCCGGCGCCAACGCCCGCCGCCTCTTCGGCAGTTCGGTCGAAATATGCGATTCGCAGTATGAAGCCGCCCGAGGCGCTGACGCTCTCATCCTGGCCACCGAGTGGGCCGAGTTCAGATCGCCGGACTTGGACCGGCTGGCTACAGTCATGCGGGGCAAGCTGATACTCGACGGCCGAAACGTCCTCGACCCGTCCGAGGTGCGCGGCCACGGCTTCATGTACGTCGGTGTCGGCAGGCCGTAAAGAAGCGGGCCGCCGGCCCACCGGGGCAGCTCGGGAATTTGCCGGAGAATGCGGAAATGGACGTGGCGAAATATCTGGAAGATCTGGAGCGCAGACTGGATCCAGAAACGGAAGAGAACCTGCTCGCCGAATGGCGTTCTTTCGTAGCGGGGGAATTCCGCGGAGATATATTCTCTCCTCGGCGCGGGCGGACCGCTCCGCCTTCCATCGGATGGCCGAAGATCAACATAAACGACGCCATAGAGGATTTCGACGCAATGGCCGTCCATCAGCTGAGCGCTTGTTCCGAAGCGCTGGGAAAGGGCGACGGCAG
>CALKMO010000205.1 GCA_937991785.1 uncultured bacterium
TGACCCATACCTGTTCTTTCGTGAGCTGCGAATCGAGGCTTTCCTTGGAAGGAAAGCCTCGGTCGTTTTTGGGCCTGTTCATACATACAGGCTTTTTTGAGATCGCTCAGTCCCGGATCCTTAGTCCAGTGGATGTTTGAAGATCGGGTCGAGCGTTCGGAGCAGCGGTATACCCAGCCGTCAGCTCGCTTGCCCATATCGAGCTGGGCGTCGCCGCCGCATGCGACCGTATAGAATGGGGTTCCTGAATCGCTAGCTCTTGACTGCATCCCCTGTTGCCTGCGCCGGGACCGGTGCTATACTCTTGTCCGGTTCCCGATGGAACGATCAGCGTCCTGCCAAAGCCGTTCCGCCGGTAGAGACGTAGCCCGACCACCGATGGACGCAGGCGTCGAGCGGAGGGACGATCGAAAATGGCGCGAATCGCCGCCGGATGCGATGCACGCGCGGATCGGGCGCGCGGCGCGGCGGAGATCGGCGCCGGGAGGTTCTTCTCGGCATGTCAGCCTCAGCCGTCGTCATCGTAGGAGCCGGGTTCGCGGGAGCGGCCACGGCATATCACTTGGCCGGAACAGCCAAGGGACGTTTTAAAGTCATAGTGGTGGAACGCGAGGATCTGCCCGGCAAACACTCCTCGGGACGCAATGCTGGACTGATATTGCAGGTCGTACCAGAAGCTGCCCTGTACCGCCTGATCGCCGACGGCGCGGCGTTCGCACGATCGCTGCCTGGGCGGGCCGATTGGCCGGTGCCGACGAGGTTCGACCGGAATGGCGTGTTGCTGATTGGGGAGAAGGAAGGCGTAGTCGATCTGGAACGGCGGGCCGGTTGGGCAAGGAATGCCGGCATTCCGACTGAGTGGTGGACGAGAGAACAGGTCGAGGAGCGAGTGCCGGCGATAGCCGGCTCCCCCTTCGATCGCGCCCTGTTCTGTCCTGACGAGGGGGTGGTGGACATAAGCTCGTTCCTTGACGGATACCTCCGCGCGGCCCGTGCTTCTGGGGCAGATATCCGCCTGCGCTGCGAGCTCGTCGGCATGGAAACCGCCGGCCGCAGGGTCAAGGCCGTGGTGGTTCGAGAACCCGGGGGCACGGAGTCCGCGATTCCCGCGGCTGTCGTGGTCAACGCCGCCGGCGCGTGGGCATCTCAGGTGGGCGCCATGGCCGGCGCCCTGCCTTTGCCTCTGAAGCCCACGCGCAGGCACCTGTTCTCTACCGCCCCGGCCGATTTCGTGGATTCCCGCTGGCCGTTCGTATGGGATGTTTCGCGCGGATGGTACATGCGGCCCGAATCCGGCGGGCTGTTGCTGGGGCCATGCGATCAGGATGAGTATCAGCCTTCCATCCCGGACACCGACCCCGGGGTTGAGGATCTGCTTGCGGAGAAGCTGGCGGGTTGCGCGCCGCGGCTGCTGGACATGCCTATAATCAGCAGGTGGGCCGGGTTGCGCACTTTGCTGCCGGACGGCCACTTCGTTATCGGGCGCGATCCCAGGGTCAGAAATTTCATATGGGTAGCCGGGCTCGGCGGTCACGGGGTAACGGCGAGCTGGGCCGTGGGCAGGCTGGCCGCCGGAATAATCATGCAGGAGGATTCCGGAGCGGGACACCCATACCCGGCAGTTGACCCCGCCAGGTTCGCCAAGCGCGGTGTCACTGCGTGACGGCGGCGCGATGCAGGCGGTCCCGGCTTTGTCGGCTCGGGATGGGAGGGCGGCGGTCTTGATCGCTTTCGGGTGCGGCTTGACAGTAACCGATCGGAGCGGAATCTTGTTAAAAGCCCTATGGCCGCGCGGATGCTTTCTATGCGGGGCCCTTGCGGCGCCGGGCCTTGCGTTGAAAGCGCGGGAATGCGGGAGATGGAGGGGCTAATAATGTCGGCTATCGTTTTCCCGGATGAAAAGCCACGTGCGGACGGCCGTTCCGTTCCGCCGTCCTGGCACAACCGTTTTCGATGCGCCGTCTCGCGCTGGGGAAATGCGTCCGGGTATGGATATGGGCCCGGCTCGCGGCGCGGCCTGCCTATGGGCGCCGTCCTACTTGCAGCCTTGGCGTGCGGTTGCGGGGGGGCTCGCCCGACGAACGACTACGCGGATCTCGCCCCGGAGGCGCGCACTGCCGAGGCGTTCCGGGCAGAAGCGGAAGAAGTCGAGGAGATGCTGGCAGACCTCCGGCTTGGGATGTTGGAGCCCCGGTCGCGCAAGGACCCGTCGGCAATACTGGCGGACGCCACGAAGGTGCGCGAAACATGGCGCCGCGTGGCGGCGCATTTTGTGTCCGGCGTGAGCATGACGGTTGAGGCGGTCGCGCCGGGAAAAGGCGCGGCAGGTGGAGGAACGGACCTTGGATCCGAATGGATCGCGGCGCCGGGAATCGGACGCGTCGGCGCCGATCCCGATGCGCACGAAAAATGGACCGCAGCGGTAAGGGGAACGAGCGCGGCGATGGAGGATGCAAGGCGGCATATTGGAGAGGGAAACTTCGATGCCGCCTATAATTCCCTCTGGCAGGCGGAGCGATGCATGGACGTTTTGTGGGAGCGGGCCGGGTTCGGCGGCGCGCCGGTGGAATGCATAAGACTGCGGTCGCTGGTCGCCGCGGTCCGATGGTGGCCTTTCGAGCGGCGGGAGGGAGTCGTCCCTGAGATCAGGCGCCGCACCCGGTCGGCCCTCCGCCGCGTGATGGAATCCGCCATGAGCGGGATAGGCGGCAAGGAAGAGGCGGCATCGCGCATGGCGGTACTCGCACGCGTCAGGATCGCCTCGGATTCCTTCCTCGATGCGCTTGCGGCCGACAGCGATGTGGATGTGCGGTTGGCTCGTTCCAAGGCGGTCTTCGAGGCGCTTTCCGATCTCGAAAAGCATGTCGCCGAAAGCCGGGCGGCGCTGCAGTAGACTGGCTTCTTGTGCGGAAGGTCGTGCAAAAGGACCAGAGGGCCGGGCGATGCTCCGCACATCGCTGAGCAGCGGCGCTTTGCGTGCGGGAACGTTCTGGGAACACCTCTTTCGCGCTCGGCGGCGATCCGCGTCTTCCGCATGCGATCGGGGCTTGGCGCCGCTCTTCGGGTGCACAGGCATCCACATGGGGGCCTGGGCTGATTGGGTTGGCTTGACACTTGCCTCGTTCGTCCGGAAACAATAGAATCTCAGCTTGTCCGGCCGATCGGGGTTCATTGGCGTGTGCGCTCCGCCGCATGCGGCGCGATCCGATCGCCTTGGCATCGAACGCCGGCGGCGCGGCAATATTGAGGAGGGACCGGCATGAGATCCCCCTGGTACACAGGTACGTTCGCGGTCGCATCGCTAGCGCTGGCCGCCGGGTGCGGCTCATCCAGGACAGATGTAGGTGATGCCGTAGCGCCGGGCGGAAGGCCGGTTGTGGCCAAGGCTCCGGAGGGCGCCGCCTTCGATCCCGACAGAGCCAGCTTGGAGGACGCGATATACGAGTTCCAGTGCGCCTACATCTCCGCCAAACCTTTCTTCAACCTCAAGGAGGGAGAGAGGTATTCGTACCGCACCTGCGAAGCTTTGGCCATAGACATGGAGTACTTCGCGCAGATCGTCGCTGAAAAACACCTGAAAGAATTCATGCCCGTAGGACCGGCCTTTCACAGGGACGTAAAGTTCATCGCCAGGCACGCGCACGACCTGTCCGTATCGTGCGCCGAACACAGGCCGGAAGATATAAAGAAGAGTTGGGAGAGAATGGTGGCGACCGTGGAACGCGCCTTGCCGCCCAAGGTATCGCTCGACGGAACGGTTGCCAGGCCGGTGGTGTTCGGGGAGAGGTGCCGCGGCTTGGAGCCTGATCCGTTCGGCGAGGTGATGGCGGAGGATGCGAGCAAAGGCGGCGGGAAGGAAGGGGATGCCGTGGGAAAAGCCGGCGATAACCTAGGCGGGAATACGGGGGATGCGCCGAAGAAACAGGAAGAGGAAAAGAAACCGAAGGACGGCGAATAAAGGAAGGCGAGAAGTCCGTCCGGCAGCGGACGGGAGCGCCATGGAATAGTTTTACGGAGGAGCGATACAGCCATGACGGAAGGAGCCTCGTCGCGTCCATGGTATGCGATATCGGCCTTCGCAGACGAGATACACCCTGACATTCAGATACAGATGGACGTGTTGAGCGACTGCAAGGTGCGTTTCGTCACCCTGCGCACAGCCTTCCAGAAGAACGTTATGGACCTCGAAGAATTCCAATGGAAGAAGCTAAAAAACGAATTCTATAATCGGAAGTTCCGTTTCTCGTGCCTGGGTTCGCCGATCGGCAAGGTGCCTATCGGAGATCCGTTCGAGAAGGAACAGGAGAGGTTCAGGAAAACGTTGGCCGCCGCCGGATTCTTCGAATGCCGTACGATCCGGATATTTTCGTTTTACCTTCCCGAAAAGGCAGATCCCGGGACCTACAGGGAAGAAATAGTGAAGAGGATGAAATGGTTCGCCGAGCAAGCGAAGACTTCCGGTCTCTACCTCTTGCTCGAAAACGAGAGCGGCCTTTACGGCGACGCGCCGGAGAGGTGCCGTGATCTGATTGAGGCCGTGGCCTCGCCTCACCTTGTTTCGGCCTTCGACTTCGCCAACTTCGTAAGGGACGGGTTCGATACTTTGAAGGCTTGGGAGATCCTTAAAAAACACGTCAAGGAATTCCATGTAAAGGACCATAGCCGCGCCGAGAACAAGGTGGTTCCGGCCGGCAGAGGCGACGGCCGCGTGCCCGAGATACTCAAAGACGCCAAATCCTTCGGTTTCCGCGGATACATTACGCTTGAACCCCACTTGAAGGCGGCAGGCCAGTTCCAGGGATACTCCGGCCCCGAGATGTTCGCAGCGGCCGCCGAGGCGCTCCAGTCCATACTGGCCGGCATCGGCTGAACTTCAAAAAATTCGGCGAAGGGCCGTTTGCTGCTGCTGTAAGGTTGGGCAAAGGGGAGCGTGCGTTAAAAAAGTGCTGTTCTGCCCCGATTTCTTTTCCCGCAAAGCCGCGGATGTTCGAACGCAAACTCCTTGCCCTTCCCGGCTTCTTATGCTATTTCTTAGTAGAAGCAGCGATTTGTCCGCTTCGCATATACGCTTGGGATGTTCGGCGCGGCGGCAGGGGCAGCGACCGGAGTGATAAGGGCGAAGGCGATATCCGCATCATTGACCGATACGGAGAGGTGCCGGAGCGGTTGATCGGGCTGGTTTCGAAAACCAGTATACTCCTTTTGGAGTATCGTGGGTTCGAATCCCACCCTCTCCGCCATGCATGCCTTTAACCTTTGTCCGCCTCGGCGTCATAGCTTGCGAATCCGCCGCGAACAGGGTGCGCCTTGTTGCGCGATAAGTTCCTCAAGCCATTGCAATGCGAAGGAGATTACGCATAAAAGGCTCGACCGGAGATAGTTCTATTTATCGGATTTTCATTCAAAGCGGAGCCGCATCCCGGATAGCGCATGAACGAGACCAGTTTCGCCGTGACTATGCTTCCGCCTTCCGAACCAGCGCCGACAACAGTATGGCCTCGCGAACGTCTTCTATCGCGGTTACGCCTCGGACATCCAAACGTTCCAGGAAGCCTCGAAGTTCCGTCTCTCGATCAGGGAAGGATGCCCTGCTTTCGCTTGCGCGTTCGAAGCGATCCGCATCCCTGTCCCACGCGAAGACGAGACGCGGCGGTTCGCCTGTTGGCCAAGATTCGTAAACCGCTCCCACCCTGCGGAGCAGTCTTCCGCCTTTCCAAGCCGATGTGAGGAAAAGCTTCAGTGGCACACTGTCGAAGTCGGCCCTGGGTATTCCGATCGTTCCGCACAGCTGTTCCCCGCACTGTTCGATGGTGTCGGCGTGCAGATTTGTGGCGATCATGTGTCCCGCGGCGGTCAACGCGAAGAAGGCCCGGGCCTCGGCCCCCCATAGGTACGCGTAATATCCCCCCCGTCCGATCTCGTGGCATATCATGCATCGCCGCGGGACTGGGTTGCGCGCCGCATCGTCTATAGCCTCTATGTCGGCGGCCGGGTACAGATCTACGTCCGGCGGCGCCAGGTTCAGGAGCGCCCCCATCACCGTGGTCTTCCCGCCTCCGCCAGGCACGCAACCGACGAGGAACGAGCGGCCCGCGAAGACCATCGAGAAGAGGTAGGCTGCGAGGTCCGGATCTACGGTACCGGCCCGCATCAGGTCCACGACAGACAACATCCGCCCCCCGCGCTGGTTGCAGCGATCTATCTCGCGGCAATGTCTTTCTATTTTCGCGCGAAGATGCGAATCTTCGCCGCCTATATCTCCAATCATTCCCGCTCATCCCGCGCCTAGACAGGCGGTCACCTTTCCTTGTCTTCTGACAAGGCCCTGTAGTAGCTTTCGATAAGGGCGCGGTACTGGGCCGGTGCGCTTTCGTCCGGCGGCTCGCTTATTTCCCGCGCTTTTATCTCGCGCTCCAGCCTCGCGATTATTCCCCTTCCGACGATCTGCATATGCCTTGCGACCTCGTTGAACGCGCCCGAAGCGTCGGACGGGCCTTTGGGCAGCATCGCCGCGGCCTTGCGGGCCTTCTCGAGAGCCGAGGCCGCCTCCTTCCGCTCTTCCGATTCCGGCAGCATCCTTTCGACGCCAGCGAGCACGCTTTCCAGTTCGCGCACAAGGGTTTCCGCTTTGACAGATGCCCTGTCCGTCGCGCCTTTTGCGGCCTCGCCACGCCTTTCGCCGCGCGCATCCTCCCGGCTCATCGGCGATTCTTTCTCCTGCGTTCCGGCATCCGTCAGCCGCGCGTTCTTTCCTTGTGAGGAAGGTTCCTCGGTCTCCGGCAAGCCGCGGCGAGCGGACGTCTCTTCGGCCAGCCGCCCGGCCACTTCTCCGGCTTCGCGGGCCTTTTCCGCCAGAGCTTTCAACCTCTCTGCCTCGCCGCCCTTCAAGCCCTCCAGGAAGGTCCGGATCTCCTTTTCGACCGTCGCCGCCGCCGCCGCTATCTTTCCGGCCTTTTCGGCCATACCAGCAGTCTTCTGCCGCCCTTCTCCCTGCTTGGCAGAGGCGGCGGCGGACATCTGCACGGCCAGACCCGCCGCCTTTTCTGGCAGGTTCTCCCTGGCGATCAGGTCCACGATATCCTTCGCCTGCCTCCCGTGTTCCTCTCCCGCCGCTTCGGCCACTCGAGCCATATCTCTGGCCGCGCCTTCCAGGCGCCTTGCGGCTGCAGCGGCCTTATCTTGAGCGTCCCTGGCGGCGGCTATCATCGGGGCGGCGCTTCCCTCGGCCTGCGCCGCAGAGCTCATGGATTCCGCGGCCTTTTCTTCGTTTTCGCGCGTTTCCCTCGCTCTCGCGGCCGCTTCGCCGGCGTGTCTTGCCAACGCTTCGCTCAGCGCGTCGCGTATCTCCGACGCGGCCCTCCGCGCCTCGGCCGTCGCCTTTTCCGCCGCTTCTACTGCCTTGCGCCTTCCGCCGCCCTCCGCCGCGGACGATTCGCGATTCGATTCCAACATAAGAGCAGCGGCCCTTTCCAAGCGCTCTGCGATGCTCCCGGATCGCCCGGCGTTGCGCAGCGGAATGGAACCGCGGACCCGCGATGCCAAGGCAGAGGCGTCCGAGGCGTTCCTCTCCTGTTCTTCAGCGGCAGTTTGCGCCGTTCCGGATCTCAGTTCATCTTCGGCTTTAGCCTGCCGTTCGGCCAGCCTGGCCGCCTTCTCCGCAAGGTCTGCCATCTCGGCGGCATCCGCCGCGGCGTGCTTCGCAGCCGCTTCGCCGACGCGCCGCTCCAGCCTGGCCAGACCATCCGCGGCATCCCGCTGCGCCTTGGCGGCCTCGGCCGTCCTTCCCGCCTCCAGCGCGGCCTTCGCCTTTTCCATCGCCCGGCGCGCCTCGCCATCCGGAGCGGCAATCTCCGCCGCGCTGCCGAGATCGTTGGCAGCCGGGGATCGCCGGTCGAGCGCCCGGGCCGCGAGCCTTTCGATCCTTTCTTGCAAATCCCGCAGATCCTCCGCGATCTCTTCCTGCCGCCGCGCCGCCTCCCGGCGCAGCTTTTCATCTTCCCTTTCTTCCTTTCCCGTTTTCGACGCTTCCGGCGGCTTCCCTCCGGCGTTCCCCGAGGCGGTTTCGGCGCCGGACGATGCGGCTGTCATTCCGGCCAGTTCCCTCTGACGGTCGGCGATACGGGCGGCGTCCTGCAGGGCGTCGCGCATCGCCTGCTCGAACCGCCGGTCCAGGCTCAGTTCCAGCTGCCGGTCGGATTCGAGCCGCATCCGCATCGCCTCGTTCGCGGCGTCCTGCGCCTTCTCCGGATCCCCTTCGGCGAGGCGCCTGGCCGCCTCCTCGAATTTCGCCCGGCTTTCCTCGGCCTTCCGCGCGGCCTCGCCTGGCACGCCGGCATCCCTCCGCTGCATATCGTCACGCCTCTCGGCGCGCTCGGCTGCCTCCTCGGCCTGCCGCTTCAGGTTTTCCTCCGCTTTCCGCCGCAGCCTCCTCTGTTCCCTCTGCTCCTCGGGGGGAGACGGCGACCCGGACCTCGCAGCCGCCCGGCGGCGGACCAGTTCCTGCAGGTCGCGCTCGATTTCCTTCTGGCGATCAAGCATGGGCGGAAGCTGGGCGAGCTCCTCCTGTATCCGCTTTCGCTGCTCTTCCTCCTCCCCGGCCTCATGTTCCCTTTGCCGCCGGCTTTTCGACTGCTTGTTCATCGCCTGTCTCATCCGCGGATCGCCATCCTGGTCGGACAGGAGGAGTCTCCGGGTCTCGGAAAGCCTTCGCAGGGCCTCGGTCTCCGGCGGAACGGCTTCGCCCGCTGAGCCGTCGGCCAGGAATTTCTCCGCGTCCTTCATCCGCTCCGAGGCGCGCTCGAGGTGTTCGAGCTCCTTCGCGCCGAGGCCGGTATCCTTCCGCCCGCCGCCGTCCCCGCCCCCTTCTCCGTGATGTCCTTCGGCCGGTTTTTCCATCTCGGGCGGGACGGCGGCTAGTTGTTCGCGGATTTCGCGCACGATGGCCTCTAGCTTCTCGCGGATGCCGGCCTGCGCGGACGCCAGGCGCGCACACGCCTTGCGCCGATGGTCGGTCGCGGCCGCCTTCGTTTCTGCCGTCGCCCCCGCCTCCGCCGCCCCGCTTCCCTTCGCTCCCATCCCGCCTGCGCCCGGCGCCAGCGCCTCCCCGGCGCCCGTCGCGGCGCCCGTTCCCGCAGTACCCCCTCCGCCCGCCGCGGCCCCGCCGCCGGCAATGGCCTGCCCTCCCTTAGCCGCGGCCGCCCCGCGCGCCTCGCCGAAAGTCTCCCGCAGCAGCCGCTTCTGCGCCTCAATCAATCTGTCGAGCTGCCTGACCGCTTCAGGCGCGGGCGGCTGCCGCCCCTTTTCCTTCGGGTCCTTCGGTCTCAGATACTCGTCTTCATCGTAAAGCGTCAGGAATCGGATATCGCTCCTGGCCTCCTTCGGTCCGCCGCGCGGGTCGTTGTCGAGCGCGTAGGCGTAATAGGCCACCACCTCGCCGCCTTTGAATCCCTGAGCCGCCAGATTCCATTTAAGGCGCGAGGCGTCCTTCAGGGGGCTCTTGTCGAACCGTTTCAGGACCGTCCTGGCCGTCTCCATGCCGAGGCTGTGGCATATTCCTACCTCGCGCAATCCGAAGTCGTCGGAAGTTTCGATCTCTATCTCCACGTCCTGGTTCCGATGGGCCGATACGTCCGGGTCCGGCTTCCTGATGCGCACGACCGGGGGGTTATCCGGCAGCGCGACGATTCGGAACCGGGGCGGGGGGTCGCTGCGCCTGCCTTTCGCGTCGGATATTTCGATCGAGTAGAAATCGTCGCGTTCCACCTTAAAGGCCGCCGTCAGGACGCGGGCCGAGATATCGGCCGAAACCGCCCCGGCGCCTTTCGGATCGGATGCGAAACGTACGACGGCCGACGCCGGCTGAAGGTTGACGCGCGCCCGCAGAATCGCCCTGGTGCCGGCCAGCGCCTTGATGTCGCCTTGTCCCGGCGGCAGGACCTCAATCCCTAGCCCGGTGTACTCTGGATATTCCAGCGCGACCTCCAGTTCCTCCACCTTCGGCTCGATGTATACTTCCATGCGGAAAACTTCGCTCTCGGCATCTCCGGCGCATATTTGGTAGGCGACATCCTCCATCAGCCGCGGGAACTCGTAGCAAAACCTCCCCCCCCCTTCCGGTTCCATAATCGCTGTCCGCCATTCGCCGTCCCCTATGCGGAACCGAATGCGTGCCGCGGAGGGGACCAGTCCCGACACCTCCGCCGTCACCTTGCGGCTGCTTTCCATCGGAACATGCGCGTTACCGGGATCCACTTTACCGATCACGGTAAGCGTAGGGGGAGGGATGTCTGCCGTCGGTCGAAGGAACCGCCTCCACGTGGCGGCAGCCAGCCTAGGCGAGAAGGCGCAATAAACGGCCAAGACGATCAACGGCGCCGATGCTCCCATCGCGGCGCGGACCACCCGGCGCCATTGGACCGCCTTTTTAAGGTCAAGCCTCGCCCCGCGCTCCAGCGTCTGACCTATCAACGCCTCGACCAGCGCCTGGCTGGAGGTCTTGGATGTCAGTTCCGGATCGCTTCCATACTCGATCGCCGTGGACAGGTTGTTTTCCAAAGCTGGAAACTTGGCCTCGACATCCCTGGCCGCCCGCCGAGGTCCGCCGGAGAGCTTTATGGGCGCCCATATCGCTTCGACTGCGGCGGCCGATACCGCCGCAAGCGTAGCCGCCAGCGATAAGGCGCGCCAAGCTGGAGAAAGCTTCATCCAAATATCGGCGGCGCTGTAGAGGAGATATCCGGCTACGAAGGCGCCGATCATTACGAGAATGCCGGCGGCTACTATGCGGGCGCGCCTGGCGCGCGCTACCTCCGCAACGCGCCGGGCCAGTTCGCCGTATCCTTTCGGTCCGCTTTCGCCATCCACGACGCGAACCCTCCGTACATCTGCCGACACGATCGGAATGGAGGGATGGAACGCGCCGCCATCCGTCCGTCGGGCGCGCGCCTTCCGCTCTGACGCATTGTTCCGCGCGGATGCCTCGCCCTGACGCCTTCCTGACTCCTGAATTTATAAGACGCTCGGGATGCCGGGCGGCATCGCGATAAATTGTCGGAATCGCCCTCCCCTTGCGCCGCGCCTTCCAAGTTCTCCCCCGGGCATTTCCCGGGCGGGGGTGGGATCGCGCGCCGGAGCAGCGAGACCGGACGGTCCGGCCGGACGTACCCGCATCACCGGCCACAGAGCGTATTTTACCTGCCCGCTCGGCCCCGTCACGGGGAAGTCGCAGAATGGTCTGCGAACGGCGGTACCGGCCACGGAAAAACCGCGGGCCGGATCCCAAGACCCGGCCCGCGGCCCCTTAGATACGACATGCGGCGCGGGGGGAGAATATCCCGCTCAGAATTTACTTGAACACGCCCCGCGACTCCGTGGACATCCACTCGCCCTTGTACAGACCGCCGTAGGATAGATTGCCGAGCCGCAGCCAGACCCTCACCATGGGCGAGGTCAGCCCGGCGCCCTTCGTCAGCCCTTCGTCTTCGAACTCGTCGCCCCACTCTTCGGAGTTACCACCGATCGTCGCCTTGAACTTCGCCGGCCCGTAGGCGGTAACCCACTTTGGCCTGCCGTCCTCGATCAGCTTGAGCCAGCTCGGCTTGAACCGGAACCTGAATTCCTCCGTGGATATCCTGCCCTTTCCGTCCATCGTCCCGCTGATCGCCACTCCGCCGACGTCCAGCCGCACGTTCGTTCCCTCGGCAGGAACCCTCTCGGGTACTACGAAATCCCCGGCGACCTTGATCAGCAGGCGCTTCTTGCCTTCGAATTCGCGCAGGATCTTCAGCTTTGTTATGTTCATCGCTTCCGCGTTGGCCACCGTTATGGTCAGCGTTGCCGTAGCGACTCCGCCGCGGCCGTCGGAAACCGTCAGTGTAACCGTGTAGATGCCGCCGGCGGTGTAGATGTGCGTCGGGTTCTTCCCGGCGGCGGACGTGCCGTCGCCGAAGTCCCACGAGAATGTCAGCGGGTCGCCGTCGACGTCGCTCCCGTCGCCCGTGAAGAACACCGGCAGCGGCGCGATCCCATCCGTAGGCGATGCGCTGGCCGTCGCCGTCGGCGGATCGTTGACTTCCGTAACCGTTATGTTGACCGTCGCAACGTTGCTGTCGGCCGTCCCGTCGCTGGCCTTGAACGTGAAGCTGTCGTTTCCGAACCAGTTCGCATCCGGCGTATAGACCAGGTTCGGCGCGGCGCCTGAGAGCGTTCCGTGGGAGGGGCCGCCGACCACAATATACGTCAGCGGATCGCCGTCGGCGTCGGAAGCAGAGAGAGTTATGGCTGCCGGAGTATCCTCCGCCGTCGTAACGCTCTGTCCATTTGCCACCGGCGGATCGTTAACAGGGTTGACGGTCAGGACGAACGTGTCGCTCGCCGTCAGCCCGCCCGGATCGCGCACCGTCACCGTTATCACAGTCACGCCGAACCTGTTGGGCGCAGGCGTTATCGTCACGGTCCGCCCGGTCCCCGAACCGCCGAATACGATGTTCGCGCTCGGCACCAGCACCGCGTTGCTGGATGTGCCCGTGACCGTCAGCGCGGCCGGATCGTTGTCAATGTCGCCGACCGTGAACGCTATCGGTCCTATCGGCGTGTCCTCGTTCGTCGTCTGATCCGGCATGTCCGATATCGTCGGCGGGTCGTTGATGGGATTGACCGTCAGCGTGAAGGTATCGCTCGCCGTCAGCCCGCCCGGATCGCGCACCGTCACAGTTATCGTAGTCGTGCCGTACTGATTTGCCGCAGGCGTTATCGTCACGGTCCGCCCGGTCCCCGAACCGCCGAAGACGATGTTGCCGTTAGGCACCAGAGTCGTGTTGCTCGATGTGCCGGTAACCGTCAGCGCGGCCGGATCATCGTCGGTATCGTTTACCGTGAACGGTATCGCTCCCGTCGGCGTATCCTCATTCGTAACCTGATTCGGTATATCCGATATCGTCGGCGGGTCGTTGACGGCGTTGACGGTCAGGACGAACGTGTCGCTCGCCGTCAGCCCGCCCGGGTCGCGCACTGTCACCGTTATCGTCGTCGTGCCGTACTGGTTTGCCGCAGGCGTTATCGTAACGGTCCGCCCGGCCCCCGAACCGCCGAAGACGATGTTGCCGTTAGGCACCAGAG
>CALKMO010000206.1 GCA_937991785.1 uncultured bacterium
CGCCATGGCCGCCATATGGCCGCGCGACGCCGCTGTCGTTTCGGCGGCCAAGGGTATAGAGATAGACACGGGCATGAGGCCAAGCGAGGTTTTCCGGGATATTCTCGGCGTGCGGGCAGCGGTCCTTTCGGGGCCGAGTCACGCGGCGGAGGTGGCAAGGGGGTTGCCGGCCTCTGTCGTGGTCGCCTCGCCCGATGAAAGCGCCTGCAGCCTGGTCCAGCGCGCCCTGATGAACGAGCGCCTCCGAATATACCGCAACGGGGATATCGCAGGCGTGGAACTGGGCGGTGCGCTGAAGAATATCATAGCCTTGGCGGCCGGCATATGCGACGGCTTGGGACTGGGCGACAACAGCAAGGCGGCCCTGATCACCAGAGGGCTTTCCGAAATATCCCGCTTGGGCATCGCGATGGGGGCGCGATCCGAAACCTTTGCGGGCCTTTCCGGACTTGGCGACCTGGTGACTACTTGCTACTCGCCGCTGGGACGCAACTTGGCTGTCGGACGCCGCATCGGTCGCGGCGAACGCCTAGACGACATATTGGCGTCCATGGCCATGGTAGCCGAAGGCGTCCCTACGACGCGCGCCGCCGTCCAGCTCGCCGTGCGCCTCGGCGTCGAACTGCCGATAACTTTCGAGGTGCACAAGGTGTTGTTCGAGGGCCGCGCGCCGATGGACGCCGTGCTGTCGCTTATGACGCGAGCCCCGAAAGCCGAATGACGCCCACGGCGCGCTCCGGCGGCCGGTCATGGCACGGGCGCGGTTTCCTCCGCCGCGTACGTCCAGTCTATGCGCATGGCGCGGTTTAGGGCCGGGTCGCCGAGCCAGAACGCATTGCTGGCTGCCGCCGTCCAGGGCACCAGCATGAATGTGATCTCCGGCCCGCGGTCTTCGCTGTTGCCGTAGTTGCCGAACGTACAGATGCGGTTGCCGTTGCCGTCGAGCACGTGGACCGCGAAGGTGTAGAAATCGGGCACGATGGCGCGGTCGTAAGCGTCCACTGAGAAGCGTCCCGACCCGCACATGCATTCCATCATTCCTTCCGCCTCGCTGGGGTTCGGCGAATAACCGTAGACCTTCCACAGCAGGTTCCTGAACGTGGCCTTGACGAAAGGCTGATAGTCTTTAGTCGCCGGATCAATAATGCATTCGCCCCCGGCCGCGCCGAACTTGAAGACCGATCCCATCGCCCTCTTCCAGAACGGCTTCCCCTTGCCGGGAGTGTAACCAGTTCCGACGAGCCCCAGCGGAATCGCCTCGTTCGGTTCGAAGTCCCCGTCGCCGACATAGAACTCTCCCCTCGGTCCGACGACGTGCGTAGTGGCGCGGACCGAAAAGCCGCCGACGACATTTTTGTCCTTCAGAGTCCCATCGGGCGCAAAGCGCCACAACTCGGCCCTATTCAGCCGTATCGGCATCGGCGGGGGGAGCGGCCCGCGCAGGTCGGCGATCTCCTTGGATGTCATGTTGTAGGCAACGTAGAGATTCCCTTCCCTGTCGGCGGACAGACTTCGTACCCCCTTCCATGCGGCTGAGGCGGCCGTGGCCACCGGCAGCTCCTTGTGCCCTGCGATGGGTTTGCCGGATGCGTCGTAATGGACCAGCTTGTTTCCGCCCGCCCAGATCGTACCGTCGGGCATGGGCTGCATGAAGTATGCCGGTACGCCGGGGACGGGCTCGACTTTGCCGTCCGGGCCGATGCGCACGAGTTCCGGTTTGCTCGTCGTGCGCGCCCAGCATTCCGCTCTGTAGGGACTGGCCGCTATCGTCGGGGTATCCTTGCCGCCGGCCAGCGCGAAGCCGGGCGAGCTCGGCACTTCGAGAACCTTGACGATCTCCCCGCCGCGATCTTCCAGCTTCCATACTCCTGCGCGCGGACCGGCGTTCCCGATCCACACTATCGGCGGATCGGCACTCAAGTCCACTGCCATCTGCGGCGAGTCGCATGTGCCGATCATGCCGTTGATGAGCTTGACCTTCTTCGGCAGGTCGAAGGAAGCCAGCACCTTGCCTTCGGGCGACAGCCTCACGACTTTTTTCGTTTCCAGATCCTCGCCGGAGAAGGCCAACGGGTAACCGGCGCCCTTCCACAGGTCCGCCGGCGTGTGCTTGAACTTGTATATCACGGCGTACACCTCGCCGTTCCTCCCCGGCGCCACGCATTCCGGCTTTTCGACGGGAATGGCTTTTTCGAAGGAACCGTCGGGCCTCAGCACAACTATCCGGTCGTTCATATAGTCGGCTACGTAGACGCGGCCGTCCGGGTCGGTCGCCACGTCGCGCGGGGCGTTGAAATGCTTCTGGTCGTTGCCGGCCACGCCCCGTTCGCCGGCCCAAGCGGCCGGCTGGCCCCGGGCGGGCGGGTCAACGGAGAGCTTGTAGACGCAATGCTCGAGCGCGCCGGTGTCGCGGTTGCGCGTGCCCGAGACGTAGACGAACTTCTCGTCCGGCGATAATGCGCACCATACGGGGCAGGCTATGCGGCCGGATCCGTAGCTGGCCCTGAACTCGTGTATCGTCGGCCCCCAGTAGTCCTCGGGTATCGTGCCGTCGGCCTTGAAGCGGAAGAAGCACTGGCCGGCGGTGTTATCCTTCAGTTTTTCTTTCGGCATCCCTGAACACCAGTACCAACCCGTGAGGATGTCGCCTTCCTTAGTGACCACGAGGTCGTAGTTTTTGCTCGTGAACCGATCGCCCTCGCCGGCGCAGGGATAGGCTGCGGGCAATGCGAAGTAGATCGGTACCTTCCCCGCATCGAGCAGCGGGAATCTGGTCCCGTCGGGGCGCTGGAGGATCGGGCGGCACTTGCTGGACATTAGCGCCTTGTGGTTGGGCGGCAGGATGAGCCTGGCGATTTTGCCGTCCCGCCCCACGGCCGCCACCCGCCACCAGGCGTAATGAACGTACAGCAGGCCGTCGCGGCCTACGGTCATGCCCTGAACCACCTCGTCCGAGCCGAACAGGGAGCCGGGCGAGTCCAGAAAGATGCCTCCCAGTTTCGGCTTGAAGCCGAGACCCACATGGACTTTGCATCCGGCCGGCGCGGGTCTGCCGAGGTCGTCCTTCCCGTCCCATTCGATCTTCTGCGCGAGAGTGTTCTGCTTGAAGGGCCACGGGGCGTTCTTGCCCAGAACCCCGCTGGCCAGGTGCCTGACGATATTCCCGTCCTTATCGAGTATCGAGACGGTCGCGTCGCAGGCCGCCTTGGCGGCGAAAGCGATCGTCCACTTTTCGCCCTGTTTCTCGATCTTCGGATTCTCCGCGAACTCGAAGACGTTCTCCCTCTCCTGCATGCCGTTGTGTGGATTTACCGGGGCGAGACCGGCGGCCTCAGACCCCGGCGCGGGGGTTTTGTCCTCGCCGTAAAGGGACTTCCCGCCGTCCCCGGCGGCGGCCGCCACCGATCCGTCGGCGTCGCGCGGGCTCCCAAATAATCCGGGCGCCAATACCGCCGTTCCAACCAGTCCGACGATAAAAATGCCGATCGCTATCTTCATGGCCATTCCTCCCGTTGCTCCGGCCGCCGCGGACGTCCCGCCCCCCGTCGGCGAGGCGATCCCGGCGGACAGATTCCCGCCGCCGGCAGTCGAGACATGTTCCAACCCGCCCCCCGGATCCCCATTCCCTCCCGCGCCAGATACCTCTCCTCCTCCGGCCGCGGGCGGAGACGGGACGGCGCTCTCCGCAAGGATCTTCCCTATCGC